>CAZOGT010000087.1:0-10460 GCA_964579015.1 uncultured Acidobacteriota bacterium
GGCTGCGAGCATCTTCCGGAGGCGGGGCGGTGCCAGCCCGGGAATCAATACCGCGATCGGGGCGGCAGGGTCCCCTTCAAGGCGCACGGAATCCATATCTCCGCCGGTCAACCCCCGAAGCCTCTCGAGTTGCTCAATCACCTTCTCCGGGGTCAGCCTCAGCCGCTCCCCTTTCTCCACCCCGGAGGCTGAGGACAGCTGCTCCGGCGAAGGGAAAAGAACCTTGCCGTAAGTCCCCCCGAACACGGCCCGGTGAATGCATACCACCGGCCTCCGTATCCAGTCTCCCAGGATATGAGAGGCCAGGCACAGGTCTACGGCTTCCTGGAAGGATACCGGGGCCAGCATCACCGAGTCCCGGTAGAAGCTGGACCATTTTGTGGGAATCTGGAAATGATAGACCCCGGGAAGCAGCTTCCTGGAAGGCACATCCTTTTTCAGGCAGATCACCGCGGTCCTGGAACTGGTCAGGGAAAGCCCTTCCGCTACCTCGGGAAACTCCGAAACATGGGGGCCGCATATTGCGGTCTCCACTTCCCTGAGAAGGTTAATCCCCTGATCCGCCCTGAACTTCCGGACATCTTCAGGATTCCCCTGGCCAACCGGGCTGGCGCTTGTTCCATCATTCACCGGATCTTCAGACATTTTCCCTTCCTTCATCAGTCTTCATTCCGTAACCGGATGAAGACCCGATCCTTCGAAGCCGTCAATTCCCATGGAGAAGGCCCGGCCCAGACAAGTCGCTCCCCACTCCGAATGATAATAAAAAGATCATTTTCAGATCCTAATACTAAATATTTCCTGTGTCGAATTCCAGTTATTTTCGAGAAAGTAAACCGACTGCGGCAGCAAAAGAGAGGCTGGATCGGGAAATCGAAATTCCAGTCCTAAATCGGGAATTCCGGGCACCGAAGGCTTTCTGCTTCCGGCGGGCAAAGGGTGCGCTCACCCTGGAGCCCGGGTCTCCCGGGCTGCTTTCCCATCAAGGCCGCCGCCAGGAGCCGACTGCCGGCAGGGCCAAAGGCACGGTACTCGGCAACTGAGGTGAATTTTGAATCACGAATCTCCTTTTTACCGAACTCAGGGATATTGTTTTCCGTTGCTGTTAATATCAGACCACCGGAAACGTTATTCATTGTGAGACCGCAATAATGAGGAGAAAACCCTTGTCAGCACAGCCGGAACACCTGATGGCCCCGAAACGCCCCGAGGACCTGAAAGGACTCTATGACCAGCACAGCCGGATGATCCTGCGAACAGCATGGAGGATAACCGGCAGCCTCGAGGATGCCGAGGATGTGCTCCAGCAGATTTTTTTGCGCATGCTCCGCTCCCGTTCCGCCGTCAGTATCAGTTCCATAACCGGGGGGTACCTGCGCCGGGCCGCGGTAAACACGGCACTTGATATTGTCCGGAGCCGCAGGGTTCGTCCCGACCAGCCGATTATGGACGGATCAAGGGAACTCGAAAAGCTGGAGAGTACCGAAAATCCGGAAGAAGGCCTGCGGAGCCGGGACCTGGCCGACGCCCTGCTTGAGGCTGTTTCACATCTCAATGAACGGGCCGCCGAAGTGTTTATCCTCAGGGATATTGAAGGTCTCAGTAACAGTGAAATCGCCGTCCTGCTGGACACTACGCCAAACACCGTGACAGTGACCTATCACCGGGCCCGCACCAGGCTGCTGGAGATGCTTGCCGACTGGGAAGGCCCTGGGGGACAGGCACGGTGACTCAGGGGCATATTTATGTTTTCGGGAGAAAAACAATGAAAAAAGAAATTGACAACCTTCTCAACAAAGCATCCGAACAGGCCAGGGACCGGGCCGGCGCAGACAGCCGGCTGGATGAATCAGCCTCCCGCGCCTGGGCACATATTGAAGCCGGAGCCGAAAACGGTGCCATGGCATCACCCTCCGCCGAATCCAGGCCCGAATGCGCCCGCTTCAGCAACCTGATACCCGCCTACTGCGAAGGAACCCTGGCTGAAGCCCAGGCCACCCTCCTCGAGGAGCACATGAAGGAGTGCTATTTCTGCAAAAGTGCTTTGCGGCGGCTCCAGTCCGGAAAGCCGGAAGGCGAAACCGCGGCTTCCAGGGAAACCCGCACCGTTCCCGTCTGGATGAAGTGGGGATCAGTGGCCGCCGGCCTGGTCATCATGATCATGTCCGCCCAATTCCTCTACTGGGCCGGCATGCTCCCCCTGGTTTCCGCTGAGGCGGTGACCATCAGCAGCCTCGAGGGCAGCCTCTATTGCCTGGATGGCCGGGACCTTCAACCGGTTTCCGCCGGGGAGGCGTTTACGTATGGGAAAACCTTGCGGACCGGGCCTGAAACCCGGGCCGTGGTAACCCTTGGGGACGGCTCCGAGGTGGAGCTTGCCGAACGTACCGAATTCGACGTGGTTGGTGGATGGAATGGAGATTCTATCCGGCTCAACCGCGGAAACATAATCATCCAGGCATCACCCCAGGGCAGCGGAGAGCTGCAGGTACTCACCGGCGACTGCGAGGTGGCGGTCAAGGGCACCATCTTCTCCGTCCGCCATGGCCTCAAGGGGTCCCGCGTATCCGTTGTGGAGGGGGAAGTCTGGGTTACCAGGGCCGGAGAAAATACGGTCCTCAATGCCGGACAGCAGTACGCCTCCCGCGACGGCCTGGGCCTCCGTTCTGTCGAGGAAGAGGTGGCCTGGAGTAAAAATTCTTCCGAGTATTTTGAAATGCTCACTGCCGTGACCCGGATCCACAGGGCAATCGGACAGGTGGCAATGAGCGAAGAGCTCCGGTATTCCGGGGCCCTGGCCCGGATTCTCCCCCGCGATACCATGATCTACGGGGCAGCTCCCAACGTAGTCGATCGGGCCGGTACCCTCTTCCAGGCCATCGAAGATGCCGTCCGCGGTAATCCCAGGCTTTACGAGTTCTGGGAATCTGAAAAAGGCCGTGAAATGCAGTCCCATATTGATGAAATTGAAGACGTGGCCGGCCGGATGGAAGGGCTCTTCGGAGAGGAGTTTGTTTTTGCCTTCTCCCGTGTCGAAGGCATGGATCCCTGTCCAGTAATCCTGGCCGAATCTGTTAACCAACCAGCCCTGATAGCCGAGATCAATGCTCTGAATGACAAGATTGCCGCGGAATCCAAAGGGGTCCGGACTTTTGCGGTCATTGATGATCCCTTTGGCCCCGGCTTGTCTGACGCACCCTTCTTCGCATGGTGCGGAAACGGCCTCCTCGTTGTGTCTCCCTCGCTGGAACTAGTGCAGCAGGTAGCCGCGTCTGATGCCGCCGGCGGGGCCGGGGGATTTGCCGAAAGCACATTCTACCAGACCGTGGCCGTCCAGTATGACCAGGGCGTGGACTGGCTGCTGGCAGTGGATTTCCCCACAATGCTTGAAGCCGCCGACAAAGAGGAAGGCGGAGTTAATGCCGATGAAGAGTTTTTGAACCCGTTTACAGGAATCGAAAGCCTGGTAGCCAGGCGGAAGATTCAGAGCGGACAGCCGGAGAACCAGCTTATCCTTTCCTTCAGCCGGGAGCCGGGCGGAATCCTGAACTGGCTGTCTGAACCAATGCCCATGGGCGCCATGGACTTCGTATCTCCTGATGCCACCATGGCCGCCGGTCTCGCCCTGCGCGATCCCCTCGAGATCATGGACGAAATAATGGAACAGATCGCCGCCTCCGGGGATCCCGATGCCCTGTCTGAACTGGACGAGCTCCAGGCGGACCTGGGGATCAGCGTAAGAGACGATATCGCCGCCTCCCTCGGCGGAGAAGCCCTCATCGCATTGGATGGAGCGATTCTTCCGGAGCCGGCCTGGAAACTCATCCTCGAAGTGTATGACGAGGCCGGTTTCCAGCGTTCCATTGAATACCTGGCTGAGGCCATTAATGCCAGGGAAGCCGCAAACGGGGGTAATAACAAACTGGCTCTCTACGCTGAACCGGCAGGAGGCAACACCCTCTACTCCCTGCAGTTCCTGGACTCCGGAACCGTTATCTACTACCTGTTTGCCCGCGGTTACCTCGTTGCGGCCCCGGACTACTCGATTATTGACAAGGCCCTGCAGTACCAGGCTTCCGGGTACTCGCTTTCCCGCTCTCCGGACTTCATCGCCAGCCTCCCCTCCGGGGTAAATATCGATTTGTCGGCCTTCTATTACCATGATTTCCGGAGGATTCTCGACACCATGCAGGCGGCGGCAACTGCAGCCGACATCGGCTCCTCCTCGTTGGCTTCCTTCCTGGAGGAAGGATCATTGCACTTCATGACCGGAGTCTACCGTACCGACGGCGAACTGGTGATTTCCTCCAGCAATAACCTGGAAGACTGCATTGCCTGGATGGGCCTGATACAGGCCTGGAAAGAAATGCTTGAGGAGAAGATCAACTGAATTGATGACCATCGCGGCCGGAAGCTTTCAGCCTCCCGGCCGCGGCGGAACGCTGTTCTCCAAGCCGGGATTCCGTCTGACCGCTGCGGCCGGGAATTTTCAGGTCCCGGATTTTTCCACCTTAAGTTCTACTTTCATGCCTCTGCGGGCACCAAGCTGGGCTGCCGCGGATTTCTTCAGGGCCGCAACCTCATAAAAACCCCCGCTGCTCAGCAGTGAAAAAATCTCCTCTTCTCCTCCGGCGGCATAATGGTCAACATGCCTCTTAATTGCGCACCCCTGGATTTCCATCCCCAAGACCTTGAAATCATGTCCGCAGGACGCTCTGATCGTTTCAGGCCTCAGGCTGGTAATGATGTTGCCGAAACGGTCAATATGCAGGATGAACCCCTCCCAGACTCCGGGTTGCACCTCGCGGTCCACCGGCAAACTAAGCCTGGTGAAATCAGTTATTTCACGGCCAAAAGAGAGGACCGATGCCCCAGTGCTCAGATGCGCTGCAACCGGGGCGAAAATATCCCGGGCGTGAAAAGTAGGTGAGACCGGGCGCCGGAAATAGTGTTCCGCCTCAATGCTCACTACCCTCTGCAGTTCCGCCTGCCTGTATACCAGGGAAAGCACCCCATTGTCAGGAGCTACAAAAAAATGGTGGTCGGCCTCAATAATAATGCTGCGCCGCCCTGAACCGACTCCCGGGTCAACCACCACCAGGTGGACAGTCCTGGGAGCAAATGCCCGGTAGCTCTGGGCAATAACATAGGAGGCTTCCAGCAGGTTATGCGCTCCCACCTGGTGGGTGATATCAACAATCTTTGCTTCAGGGTTGACTGAAAGCATCGCTCCTTTGACCTCTCCCGTGTAATGTCCCTGGGTTCCGAAATCACTGGTGAATGTAATGATGGAATTCATGTTTTTAATGATATCAGCAAAAAAACCTGTTTTTACGGTTTTTCCGAGGGAGAAAATTGCTTCCCGGAATTCAGGACACTTCTCCGGCTTTCTGGTAATCTTTTCTTATGATGCTTAAATCCATGCTTGTCGCTGTTCTGCTGTTTTTTCTTGCCCTGGCACCTGTCCATTCGGCGATGGCCCAGCCGATGAATCCCCAGGATTCCAACCAGGCCCTGAAACTGTCAAATGATCCGGCACTCCAGGAAGAATTCATGGACTGGGGACTGGGCTTATTCGTGCACTGGAGCCTGGATTCTCAACTCGGCTCAGTAATAAGCCACTCCATGGTCGGAGCATCTCCGGAATATCTTGATAGATTCATCAACGAACTGCCGAAGTCCTTTTGTCCTGATAAATATGATCCCGAAGAATGGATGCGCCTGGCTTCCCTGGCTGGCGCCGAATACATGGTGCTGACCGCCAAACACCACAGCGGCTTCTGCCTCTGGGATACCGGTACGACCGATTTCAACATCATGAACACTCCCTATGGAAAAGACATAATCCGCAGCTACGTAGACGCCTGCCGTAAATACGGCCTGAAAGTCGGCTTCTATTTCTCACCCGAAGATTTCTGGTTCCTTCATAAACAGGGCCAACTGATCAGGCGCAGGGCGGAATATGCCAATATCAGCAGCAATCCTGATCTTCTGGCCCATGACCGCGAACAGGTCAGGGAACTGATGACAGAATACGGAAAAATTGATGTCATGTTCTTTGACGCTTTCGACAATCAGCTGCTGGTGGAATATGTTCATGAGCTTCAGCCTGAATGCCTGGTGACCAGGGGAGAAATGAGCACTCCTGAGCAGGAAATCCCCGATGCCCCGATGCCCGGCCCCTGGGAAGCGTGCTTTACCCTGGGTACCCAATGGCAGTTCAAGCCGACCAACGAACACTACAAATCCGGCAGGGACTTAATCGAGATGCTTATCAACATCCGGGCCAAGGGCGGCAACCTCCTGCTCAATATCGGTCCTGAGCCTACCGGGGCCATTCCGCTGGAGCAGGAACGGATATTGAGAGAGCTGGGGCTTTGGATGTTCGTCAACGGCAGCGCTATACACGGCACCAGGCCCTGGCCGGTGATCAGGGAGGGCAACATCTGGATTACCAGGGAAAGAGATGAAGACACTGTATACCTTTTCCTTACCGGCGAACAGCCCTGGCCCCTGGGTGCACGCAGACAGTTTACCCTGGCACACGTGAAAGCAACCTCTCAGACAGCCATCTCGGTCATGGGACAGAACAGCCGGGTCGTGGAATACCAGCCTGATATTGATCCAGCGGCCGAATTCAGGCAGCTTCCGGGCAGTCTCCTCGTCTCGGTGGTCAGGGCCCAAAGGCTCTATAACGACAGGACATGGGGCAACCCCCTGGTCGTGAAACTGACAAATGTGGAATTCAGGTGAAAGAGAGAGCCCGGGAGCCCCTTCCCTGCGGCTGAATTTCGTGTAAAACAATAGGCACGAAAGATCCGCCGGTGCCACAAACTGCTTCCCTGCGCTTATGCTATTTGTTAATCTATTCCCTACCATGAACAAGATAATCCTGACAACTTCCTTTTTATTCCTGCTCGTCTCCGCCTCCATGTCAGCAGAGTCGCTGGTGGAAAGACTTGGTTACCCGAAAGATGCCAGGCTGCTGATTGTCAACTGTGACGATGTCGGCATGTGCCACAGCGCGAACATGGCGGCCATCGAGGGACAGGAGCACGGAATGATTTCCTCGGGAACCGTTATGGTCCCCTGCCCATGGTTTCCGGAAATCGCCCTCTATGCGGTGAACAACCCCGGGCTTGATTTCGGGGTTCACCTGACCCACACCTCTGAGTGGGAAGGCTACAGGTGGGGGCCGGTTGCACCGGATCACCTGGTTCCCGGACTCCTGGACCCGGCTGGGTACTTATGGAAGAGTGTCCCCGGGGTTTATCAAAACGCCTCTCCGGAGGAGGCTTATATCGAATCCCGCGCCCAGATTGAAAAGTTCAAGAAGGCTGGGCTCGAACCAACTCATATCGATTCGCACATGGGCACCTTAATGCTTAATCCCGAATATTTGAAGGTATATGTCAGGATTGCCCTGGAATACAATCTTCCGCTGAGGATGGCATCACAGGAGGACCTGGAAGCAAATGGGTTTCCGGATATCAGGGGCGGCCTGGAAGCCCAGGGGCTGATCTTTCCCGACTATTTCATTTACGATGATCTAGGAGATGATTATTCTGAGAATGTTGAGGAAAACTGGATGAGGGTAGTGTCGGGACTGAAGCCGGGAGTGACTGAGCTCTACATCCACGCATCCCTCCCCGGGGAGGACCTCAAGGCTGCCACCGGGAGCTGGAAAACCAGGGTTGCTGAGTACGAAACCTTCACAAGGAGCGAAAAGATCCGCAGGCTTCTTGATGAAAAGAATATCAAGCTTATCAGTTACGCACCCCTGAAAGAGCTGCAGCGAAAAATTCGTGATGAATCAGCCATCGGAAAATAAAAAATATGAGCCGGAAACCTGCCCTGAATGCGGCTATGTTTCACCCGAAAGGACGGTGAAATGCCCCCACTGCGGACATCCGCTCTCCCATCCGCAGTGGAAAAGGATAGGCGCCCTGATCCTCCTGATTCTGATTGGTTACGGACTCGTAAAATGCCATGTGAAGATGCTTGACGGGCTATTTTGAACGTGCCGGGTCATGCTGCGGGCCGGCTTATGGCAGGAATCGCATTTTCCGGGAGCCTGGTCAAAGGATTACACGGATTTCAGGTTGATTCTGATTATGGAGAACTCAGAATGAAAAAAATATTCATCATTACTGCTTCTTTCCTGCTGGTCCTGACGGCCGCCTGTTCAGGACTGGGAGATGAGGAGAACTATTCCGCTGAATTACTGAAAAGCGAGGTGTTACGGGCTGAGCCGGCGGTAATCAGGGACTGCCTTGGCCCCAATGGAAAGACCACCCTCGTCTGGAATGTCCCGGATGTCAGGCAGATTGAGATTCATGTTGATTCAGCAGAGGGCAACCTTTTTACCATATCGGGTTCGGAAGGATCCAAGGAAACAGGTTACTGGGTAAAAGACGGCATGAAATTTGTACTCCTGGACGCGGATTCCGGGTCGGTGCTGGCCACGATAAGCGTTAAGGTTCTTTGCGGATCATGAGCAGGAAGGCTGGTATCACACATTCTGAAGATCCGGACCCTGTACAATGACAACCAGTATATCAACTGCGGCCCCTCCTCTTATATCCATTCTCATCCCGGTAAGGGATGACCTGGAGAACCTGCGGGCCTGTCTCCGGAGCCTTGCCGGGGAAGATTTGAACAACAGCACCGAGGTCCTGGTTTGCGATGACGGAAGCTCTGCTCCCCTGAAGGAAGAAGCGCTGCGGCGGATCATGCCCGGAGTCAGGCTTTTCCGGATCAAGGGCAGCGGGCCGGCAAAGGCCAGAAACCACCTCTCCGCAAAAGCTGACGGAACATACCTGTTTTTTGTCGACGCAGACACGGAGTTCTCAGGGAAAACCCTGGAGACCGCCAGGAACATCGTGAGAGACTTCCCCGGCCTCGACGCCTTTATCGGCTCATATGATGACAGCCCGGGGGTCAAGACCACTGTTTCGCTATATAAAAACCTTTCCCATCATTATGTCCATCACCGCTCCTCCGGAAGGGTTTCAACCTTCTGGACAGGGTGTGGAATCATAAAACGAAGAGTTTTCAGGGAATTCGGAGGATTCAATGAAAATTACCTGAAGCCGTCAATTGAAGATATAGAGCTGGGAATGAGGCTCGCAAGGGAAGGCAGGGAAATCCGGATCTTCCCGGAAATGCAAGTCAAGCACAATAAGGCCTGGACACTTGTCAACTGGCTGAAAACCGATCTCTTCCTCCGCGGCATCCCCTGGGTCAGGCTGATGAAAACAGGGGGCCAGTGGCTTCCCGAGCTGAACTTCACAGCTTCCCACCGGATCTCGGCGATCCTGGTGCTGCTGCTGGGGCCTGTACTTGCGGCTGCCTTTTTCCACCCTCTGCTCTGGTGGGCAGGGTTGATCCTTCTTGTGACTTTCATCCTCCTCAATTATCATTTTTTCTGTTTCCTGGCCCGAAAAACCAGTTTCCGGAGCGCGGCGTTAATGGTTCCCCTGCATATGCTCTATTATCTGACGGCCTCATTTTCCCTGGCTCTGGGCCTGGTATCGGCATTGATTCACGGTCCCCTGGAGGACTGAACCTTAACTGGATTGTGTTCAGGGCTTCAAGCTTCCGGTCTATCAGGCCGCTGCGGCCCGCCGGCCTGAAACGTGATGCAGGCAGCTTGACTGACAGCTCCGCCGCAGTAGAAGAGTTGAGGGAAATAAGGGTTCAAGGTTGACTATGTTGGATAGAAAAGACTACAGATTTCTCCTGGCAGTAATCGCCCTGGCATGCCTGGTCTACCTGGCGGCCTTCCTGCACGGGGTTTTCTCCCCGGAAATCAGGCTTCTGCCCGACAGCTTTGAATATTTGCGGGCCGCTGAGAACATGAGAGACCATGGAGTCTTTTATTCGGGCCCGCTTAACAGGGAAATTGACTTCTCCCTCTATACCAGGAGGCCTCCGGGATACCCTGTTTTAATCATGCTCCTCTCAATGGTACTCCCGTCAGCCTCATTGATAGCGGCTTTCCAGGCAGCCATGGTTTTCCTCGGGGGATACTTTCTCTGGGAAATCAACAGGAAGATAGGGATTCCGGCTCGATTTAACATCATCGCCCTGGCCGTCTACCTTCTCTATCCCGGACAGGTCATCTATTCCCAGATGATAATGGCCGAAACCATCCTCCAGTTTTTTCTCCTGGCCTCGGTCTGGTTCCTGCTTCGGTTCCTGAAGCATGAATCGGCCATCCATATCATAGGGGCCAACCTCTGCCTGGGGGCAGCGGTGATGTGCAAGCCGGTGATGCTCTACTTCTGGGTTCCGAGTCTCCTCCTGCACCTGCTCCTCTTCAAAAAATACCCGAAAAAAATCATCATTGCCTCCCTCTTCATTCCCCTGGCGGCCAGTTCCCTCTGGAGCCTCCGCAATTATCAGGTAACCGGGGTTTATCATTTCAGTTCGCTGAAATCCACCCACATGAAATTTTC
>CAZOGT010000088.1:0-8869 GCA_964579015.1 uncultured Acidobacteriota bacterium
ATTTCGGTCTTGACCGGGCCCATTTTATCCACGGGGTCTCCCAGGACATTGATTACCCGGCCCAGGGTCTCCTTGCCGACCGGAACCGAAATGGGATTGCCGAGGTCAATGGCTTTCATGCCGCGGGCCAGTCCGTCAGTCGGCTCCATGGCAATGCATTTTACCGCGCCTTCTCCGAGATGCTGGGCTACTTCAGCGGTGATATTCACCTCAACTTCAGAGCCGAAACCCTCTGAAGTTATCTTGATAGCATTGTAGATTTCCGGGATATGATCCCCTTCAAATTTAACATCCACCACAGGTCCCATAACCTGGATCACTTTACCTTCTACTTGTTGCATTTTACTCACTCCTGGCTTCCTGCATTGCATTCGCACCACTGACAATTTCGATAATCTCGGTGGTAATTGATGCCTGTCTGACCCTGTTAACGTGCAAGGTGATCTTTTCGATCATTTCCTCCGCGTTATTGGTTGCTGCTTCCATTGCAGCCATCCGGGCTCCCTGTTCCGAGGCTTCCGACTCCAGCATGGCACGGAAAATCTGGACTTCAATGTGCCGGGGCAGCAGGTGGTCAAAAATCTCTTCAGCGGGCTGCTCATAGATGTAGTCGAGCAGGGTCTCATCGGCATTGTCAGTATCAAGCTTCTGGACCGGAAGCAGTGGTTCCAGGGTTATTTTCTGTGAGATAACCGACTTGAACTGGTTGTACAGCAGATAAACAGCGTCCACTTCACCTTCGACATAATACCTGGTTACGGCTGCAGCGATCTCCCTGGCATCGTCAAAATCAACCCGGTTCATGATATTGACATACTGATGCCTGATGGGCCACGGCCGTCTCCTGAACCATTCGGCCCCTTTTTTTCCGACAAGGGTGAGGCTCAGCGAATCGCTGAGATCCCGGTCATTGATAAACTGCACTGCGCTTTTGGTCAGATTGCTGTTGAAACCTCCGCACAGGCCCTTGTCAGCTGTGAACACCAGGAGCAAGGTTTTCTCTATTTTGCGCTCCTCCAGCAGGGGATGGGAGGCCTGGTCCACCCTGGCGGCCATGGAATTCAGCACCGCCATCATCCGTGTTGCATAAGGGCGGGCTGAAAACATCCGTTCCTGGGCCCTTCTCAGGCGGGCCGCGGAAACGAACTTCATGGCCCGGGTGATCTGCTGAATATTGGAAACAGACCTGACCCTTCTGCGAAGATCTCTTATATTTCCTCCGGGCATGACTTATTTACCTCTGGATCCTTTTCTGTATTGATTGATTCGTTTCTAGCCTTCGGATACTGCGGCCTTTTCCTTGAACTGTTCTGTATATTCGGAAACGGCATCCTTCAGTTTGCCTTCCAGATCATCTTCCAGTTTACCTTTTTCGCGGATTTCAGACAGGATCTCCCCATATCCGGTTTCCAGGAAATCGTAAAGTCCCTCTTCGTAATCAGGAACCTGTTCGGGATCCAGTAGGTCAAGGTAGCCCTTGGTGCCGGCATAGATGACCGCGATTTGCTTCTCCACGGGGAGAGGCTGATACTGGCCCTGCTTGAGCAGTTCGCTGAGCCGCTCACCGCGGTTCAGCTGCTGCATGGTGGCCTTGTCCAGGTCAGAGCCGAACTGGGCGAAGGCCTTAACCTCCCGGTACTGGGCCAGGCTGATCCGGAGGGTACCCGCTACCTGTTTCATGGCCTTCTTCTGGGCGGCGCCTCCGACCCGGCTGACCGAGTATCCAACGTTGACAGCGGGCCTGATCCCGGAATGGAACAGGTCGGTTTCCAGGAAGATCTGTCCGTCGGTAATGGAGATGACATTGGTCGGTATGTAAGCTGAAATGTCTCCTGCCTGGGTCTCGATGATCGGCAGGGCCGTGAGGCTGCCCGCCCCTTTCTCGTCGCTGAGCTTGGCGGCCCTTTCCAGGAGCCGGCTATGCAGGTAGAAAACGTCTCCGGGATATGCTTCGCGCCCCGGGGGCCTCCTGAGGAGAAGCGAAATCTCGCGGTAGGCCGCGGCATGTTTGGAAAGGTCGTCATAGATAATGAGGGCGTGCTGCCCGTTGTCCCGGAAGTATTCACCCATGGCGCACCCGGCGTAGGGGGCCAGGTACAGCATGGTGGCGGGATCGGAAGCGGATGCCACGACAACAATGGACTTGTCCATTACCCCGTATTCTTCCAGGGTTTTCACAACCCTGGCTACAGTGGAGCGTTTCTGCCCGATGGCTACGTAGATACTTACTACGTCCGTCTCTTTCTGGTTGATGATGGTATCGATGGCGATGGCGCTTTTCCCGGTCTGCCGGTCGCCGATGATCAATTCGCGCTGGCCCCTTCCGATCGGGATCATGGAATCGATTGCCTTGAGGCCTGTCTGCAGGGGTTCTGCCACGGGCTGCCGGTCAATGACGCCGGGGGCCAGGCTTTCAACCGGTAAATACTCTTTGGCATCGATCGGGCCCTTTTCATCCAGCGGCTCTCCAAGGGTATTGACTACCCTGCCCAGGAGTTCAGGACCCACCGGGACCTCCATGATCTTCTTGGTCCTCTTGACGATGTCGCCTTCCCCGATGGAATGGATATCACCGAAAAGCACGGCTCCGACACTATCCTCTTCAAGGTTCAGGGCCAGGCCTGACACGTTGTTCGGAAACTCCAACAGCTCCAGGTACATGGCTCTGTCAAGTCCATGAATACGGGCAATTCCGTCACCGGTGGATATTACGGTTCCTACCTCATTAACAACCAGTCCGCTGTCATAATCCTTAATTTGCGACCTGATAATTTCACTGATCTCTTCTGCTTTAATTGCCATTTATGCGCCCCTATTATCTGCGGTTTAGTTGGATCCGACCATAATGCGGTTTCTCAGGTGCTCAAGTGATGACAGGATCGAACCGTCGTATACGGTTGATCCCACCTGGAGCCTGAGTCCCCCGATTAGTTCTTCATCCACAGAGTAGCTTAATTTCACATCCCTGCCGGTAACCTTCTTCATAGCCGAGGCTATGCTTTTCCGATCCTCAGCGGATAGTTCATGGGCGGATGCCACATCAACAGTCACCACCCCGGCCATGCTGTCCAAAACACTCTGGTAAGCTGCAAAAACTTCTTCTATTTGTTTTATCCGCCCTTTTTCCAGCAGAACCAGCAGGAAATTGAGGACGATTTTCTCCATTTTCAAAACCTTTGAGATTTCCCTTACGACACCCTGTTTCACGGAAAGCGGGTAAGACGGAACCAATAGGGCGGATCTCAACTCTTCGTTTTCCAGGAAGGCATCCACGAACAAGCCCAGCTGTTCCCGGGCTTTTTCGACGGGCAGCCCGGTTTCGACGGCTACATCCGCCAGGGCCTCAGCGTATTTATAGGCAGCTGATGAAACAACGCTCATCGTTCACCTCCCTCTGACTCAGACAAATCATCGAGGAAACGTTTCACAACCTGTTCCCTGCTCTTTTCATCCATTTCCGAGCGGATCTTTTTGGCCGCCAGATTGACAGCCAGTTCACCGGCGTAGCTCTTCAGTTCATCCCTCGCCGCCCTCATCAGGCCGTCTACTTCACCCTTCACCGATGAAATTATCTTCTCCGATTCAGCAGCGGTTTCAGCTTCGATCTTCTCTCTTTCCCTGCTGGCGGTCTCTTCGGCCTGCTTATGGAGCTCTTCCAGTTCCTCGTCAAGGCGGGCCATCCTCTCCTTCATTTCGGCCAATTCAGCTTCGGCGTTCCTGCGGGCGGCTTCAGCTTCCTCAATCTCCGTCCTGATACCTTCCCGGCGGTCTGAAAAGAACTTGGAGATGAATCCCCGGGAAAAATAATAAATGATACCGAAAAGAACCGCCAGGTTAAGCCATCTTCCGGTTGTTTCCCACCATCCCCATCCGGACTCTCCGCCCTCAGCACTGGCAAGAACTGCTGCCGGGAGAATGCAGGACAATAAAATAAACAGCAGTATCAAAACTATCTTTTTCACTGTATCCACTCTTGGTTGTTTATTCGCTCTATCTAAAATTCGGCCAAGCCATTCACAAGCACAAAAATACCGCTGGGTCCCTTCATGAAACAACCCGCAATCCGGGCAGCCCGCCTGAGTGTCAAGATTTACTCAGGATTTTCCTGGTTATAGAATCAGCCATTGACTCCACCTCGGACTGCAGGTCCCTGCGGGCCAGTTCAATTTCCTCGCTCACCCGGTCCCTGACCTTCTGCATTTCAGCTGAAGCGTCTTCCCTGGCCCTGGCGATCATCTCCATCCTGCGGGCCAAGGCCTCTTTGCGGACAGTGTCGATATGCTCAAAGCCTTTCTGCTTTGCTCCCTTGATATGCCCGCTATAGGAGTCAACCAGTTCCGACAGGCTTCTCCGCTTGTCCTCAGCCTCTGCCCTTTTCCCCCTGGTCAGCCTTTCGCGTTCGTCCATGACCCTGAGCAGGGGTTTAAAAAGGATGCTGTTCAGCGTCAGCATAGTGAGCAGGAAGACAATACCAGTTGCAATAATCGTCCAGTCAATACTTATCATCAGGCCTCTATCCGCTATTTGATTGAGCAAGTTTTAACAGAAGCTCATTTCTAGCAAATTTTCCGGTAAAGATCAAGGCTGAGCCGAGGCTCAAAACACCGGAAATCCATTCAGGGAATTCAGAAATTTAATTGTACCGTAAAAATAATTTTTCCGCAGGCAGGCCGGTTCCAGGACAAACGCATGATCAACATCAAACATTTCCCGCCCCGATGAGAAGGCCAATCTTGAATCGAACTTGCCCCCTGGGTTATGCTTCACCTGATCGTAAACACCTACTGATTAACGGAGGAATTTTGCAATGTCAGAAAAGAACACTTTCAGTGATAAGCTGCAGCAGGCCGCTACTACAAATAAAGTACCCCTGGTCCCTTTCAAGGTACTGGAAGGGGGCATCCCTTTTTATACCGACAACGCTTGTACCGAAATGGTTGATGACGCCTGTATCTATATCCTCCAGGGCCTTGACCCGGACGACCCCATCCAGGAGCTGGACATTGTTCCAAGCACCAACAGGTATGAGAAGGGGAGTTACGTAAACATCGGGTATGACAACAAGAAACTCTGGGACGACTGCTGGTTCCGCGATCCTGATACCGGGGAGATCCAGAAGGCCTGGGGACTGCACACCAATTTCACTGGTGAAGTGATCCTCCCTGAAGCTATTGAGAAGGACCAGGCAAGAATTAATGAGATCGAAACCAGGATGGCGGAGAAGGTCTGGATCCCTGAACCGAAATCCCAGTAAAAATTTCGGCTCTCCAAACCCGACCGCAGAGTGCCCTGCACCCTGAAGGGGAGATAACCGGTTCTCAGATCTCGGTACCGTCCTTGATGATCCCATGCTTGGGAATAATTACGATCTTGTCCCGGATATAATAATTATCCCCGTCAAAATAATCGAGATTTTTCTTATTGCAGATGGTTACGCCGGATCCGATCCGTGCATTTTTGTCGAGAATGGCCCGGCGAACCACGCTCTCCTCGCCTATCCCCAGGGGTACCCCCCGGTGGGAACTGTTGTCATACCAGTCAGCGCCCATCATCAGGGTATCGGAAAGCTTGGCATTTCTCCTGACAAAACTCCTGATTCCGATAACGGAGTTGCGGATCTGCGATTCATTCAATACGCATCCCTCGGAGATTATGGCCTTTTCAATATCGCATTTTTCCACCCGGCTTGAGGGGAGGAACCTGGGATGGGAATAAATTGGGGCTTCCTGGTCGTAAAAATTGAACCGGGGGCGGAGGGCCGCCAGTCTCAGGTTAGCCCTGTAAAATGACTGGATAGTCCCGATATCTTCCCAGTAGTCATTGAAAATGTACCCGAAAACCCTGTTAGTCTTCAAGCAGGAAGGAATGATGTCCCTTCCGAAATCCATTTCCTTGTTTTTGTCCAGGACTTCCACCAGGGCCTTGTACTTAAAAAGATATATTCCCATGGAAGCCATGTAGGGCTTCTTTTCCGTTACCCCGGCCTTGGCGATGGTGGAACCGTCGACCATCAGGGAATCAAGCTCCTGGTCTTTTTCAGGCTTCTCATGAAAGGCGTTGATCTGCAGGTTCTTCTTCATCTTCAAAATACCGAGGCCGGAAGCCTGGCCGCGGGTGACCGGGATTACGCTCAAAGTGACATCCGCATCTTTTTCACAGTGGTAATTGAAAAGCTCCTGGTAATCCATCCGGTAAAGATGATCGCCGGAAAGGATCAGGACATGGGAAGGATGATAGTTACGGATATGGTGCAGGGACTGCCGGACCGCGTCCGCCGTACCCTGGTACCACCCGGCGCTGTCCGGGGTCTGCTCGGCAGCCAGGATATCGACAAAACCCCGGGAAAAGAGTCCGAACCTGTAAGTCTGGTTGATGTGCCTGTTGAGGGACTCCGAATTGTACTGGGTAAGGACAAAGATCCGGTTGATGCCGGAATTGATGCAGTTGCTGATCGGAATATCAACCAGGCGGTATTTGCCTGCTACGGGGACTGCAGGTTTGGAACGGATGAGAGTCAGCGGAAACAGCCTGCTGCCTTTTCCGCCGCCGAGGACTAAGCTTAATATGTCTTTCACAAATTCATTCTAACAAGCAGCTCCGGCAAGGTTAAATAAAATCTTCGGGATAATTCAGTAATTCTGGTTTTCCAGTGCCGCTTCGACATTCCGCTTCAGGCCTTCCAGGCCGGTTCTTTTCACCGGGCTCTGCCTGAACACCTCCCGGAATTCCTCAGCTGTCAGCCCCGCGAGATATTCCAGCGAGTAATTCCTGGGAACCGGTTCCAGGTGAGGATCATCCACCTCCGCGGCCCGGCGGTTCCAGGGGCACACCTCCTGGCAGATGTCGCAACCGAATATCCTGTTCCCCATCTTCATTTTCAAGGGACCAGGTATCGGGGAACGGTGTTCTATGGTGAGATAGGAAATGCATCTCCGGGCATCGACCATCCCCGGTTCAGTAATGGCAGAGGTAGGGCAGGCGTCAATGCAGGCGGTGCAGGAGCCGCAGTAGTCCGGGGAAGGGGTTCCGGGCTCAAGTTCGGTGTCCAGGATTATCTCTGCCAGGAAAAACCAGGAGCCGAACTCACGGGAAAGCAGCAGTGAATTCTTGCCGATCCATCCCAACCCCGACTGCCAGGCCCAGTAGGTTTCAGACACCGGCCCGTAATCCACGTAGCACCGGCCATTAAGCTCCGGATATTTCTCCCTGGCATTCCGCAGGATTCTCCGCAGCTTTTTTTCAAGTACCAGGTGGTAGTCCTTTCCCAGGGCATACCTGGCCACGATTCCCATCTCCCGCTCTGCCGGGATGACTGCCGGGAGATGGGGGTAAGGGTAGAGAAGAGAGACCACGGTTGCGGCTCCTTCCAGGAGCAAAGAGGGATTGAGGCGCCTCTCGGGAGAGCGTTCCATGTAACTCATCTCTCCCTGGTAACCGAGTCGGAGCCACCTGGCCAGTTTTTCTCCCGGAACCTTTCCGGCACGGGAAAATCCTGCCGCTTTAAATCCTTCCTCCCGGGCAAGTTCCCTGACAAAGCCCGTTATTCCCATTCAATACCTTCCATCATTCCGACAATTGACTCCAGCTCTTCCCTGTCTACAGAATCAAAAGTCCCGATTTCAGTGGAATCAATATCCAGTACAGCCCTCACCCTTCCGGCCCTGTCTTTTACCGGAATGACCAGCTCCGACCTCGACCTGGAGTCACAGGAAATGTGCGCGGAAAACGTTTCGACGTCAGGAATCACAATGCTCTCCCCCCGGGTGGCACAAAGGCCGCAGGCCCCTTCCCCCAGCGGGATCCTGAGGCAGGCCAGGCTGCCCTGGTAGGGGCCGATGACCAGTCCTCCCCCGGGAAGAACACGATAAAAACCGACCCAGAAAAACTTCATGTATTCCCTGATCAGGCAGGAAAGTGTGGACATCCAGAGTACCGCATCCTGTTCCTCAGACAGGACAGCTTCAACCGCGGATGCCAGATCCCGATACTTCTGCAACTTCCTTTCCTTCTCCGTCCGCACTCAACCACCTTCCTGTAAACCGTAAGCCGCCTCCTTCCGCCGGCATCCCCGCCAGGCCGGAAATACCCCGTGAAGGCATAAACCAATCATTTTATCTCCCGGAAACCAAATCATACCGTAAAACCATACCTCCCGCCCACTGGCGGCCGATCAGGGTTGCGACAGGGACAAGGACTGGGGATCGGAGGGCCCCGTTTTTCGCGGGTGAGGAGGGTTTCAAATCGGGGTCGGGGTCGGAATCGGAATCGGGGGTCACCTCTGTATAAGGAAATGGGATCACTTAATCCTTAACTATGCCGGAAATCTGTGTTATGTTACAAGCAGTATGACTATTGAAAATATCGAGCTTGCCAACACCTTGATTTCTGTCATGATCGGGCTGGTTATCATTAACGCCCTTTTCGTATTCGTGGCCATGTTCGCGATAAACCGCCAGGTTGCAAATGCCAGAAAAGCGTTCACCGGCATCCGGACACAAACCATGGACCGCCTGGAGGATATCCGGATGATCCTGGCAAAAACCTATGCGGTACAGAAAAAAATCCCGGAAATTGAAGAGGTGATGATGGCCCAGCTTGATGGAATCAATTCCCGGGCCGTCCAGGCCAACAGCTTTCTCAAGGTACAGCTGGTCAAGTTCTCCACCGGCGTTGATGATGTCAACCGGAGGATGGATTTTATCCTCAGCCGGTATTCCCGGTTTTCCTCGCAGCTGGACACCCTGGTCAGGATCCCGGTCATCAATTTCAAGGCCCTTTGCAGCGGCGTATCCACGGGAGTCCGGGAAATGGCCCACAAGGAACGATCGGTTTCAAAAATCCCCAACGACGAAGAATACTTCATTTGACG
>CAZOGT010000088.1:8969-10456 GCA_964579015.1 uncultured Acidobacteriota bacterium
ACTGAATAGGACCTGTAGTCTTCAACAGTTACCACTCCGGGGCTTGGATGGAAAAAGAACCTGTCGAGGGTGCTCCTGAGCCGGACATTTACTTTCTCGCATTCATCCAGGTAATCGGACATGAACTGGACGGGGCCTCCTTCGGCGCTGATTTCGAACTCGTATTCCGCCTCGCTGAGTTCCACGAAATACTGCCTGAAATTTTTTCTCAGGTCCCTGGCATTTTTCTTCAGATCATCCAGGATTCCCCGCGTGTCATCGTTCCTGATTTCCTTTCCGGAAAGGGCCCTTCCCTGCCTGATAAGATCATCAATCCGGTTAAGGGACCCATAGATTTCAGAAGCCTTGTTCACAATATACTGTCCGTCAGGAACGATAAAAAGGCGATCACGATTAAGCTTGTGGAAAATTATGTAGGAGACATTAAGCTCGATAAGCTGCGAGGCATCCTCCCCGGAAAGACAGTGCTGTCCGGTCCCGGCCTCCCGCAGGAGTTCTGAAACATCAAGGTTTTCAATGTCCACATTCCTGTAGCTTTGCTCAAAGGAGTCGAGTTCCAGCTCGGTCGGGAAAAAACTCTGCCCCCTGGCCAGGGGGGCCAGGAACAAAAACAGGAGCACTGGGCATATCGACTTTCCCGTTTTCATAATACCTATTCTTACGTTTCCCCGGTAAAATATCAACACTTTTCTATGGTAATACATGATTCCAGGCAGGTTGAAAAAAACAGGCGTCCCGTTATGCTTCAAATGTCAGGACGGAGTTTCCCGGCCTGTTTCCGGTTTGTGTTCGGGCAAGGAAAACAGCTATTATTAGCTCATGATAAAAGAAGAAATTCTGCAGGCAATCAAGTACCGAAACCTGAAGGAAGCAAGGGAGGTGCTTGCCGAAATAGCGGGCGAAAACGAAACCGAAGACATCTTTGATGATAACGGAGAGGCTCCCCAGGGATTGCTGACCGTGATCCCGGAAGACCGTCTGTCCGAGGAAAAATTCTACCGTCTTTTCGGGATCAAGAAAGGAATCATGGTCACCGTGGAAAGGATTCCCTACAGCGGATTCGGTCCTCCCGCTGAAGAGGATGGCTACATGGGATTCATTTCCGAGGAATGCGCCTATGTCCTGGAAGGAGAACGCCTGCCGATCGAAATATTTTCCTGTCCGCTTGGAGCCCGGGATATTCACCACCTTGAAGCGATGGTCAGGGAAAATGAGCACCCCCTGAACCGCGAACACCTGGGAAAGAAGCTCGAACTCCCGCCTGACTGGGATTTTGAAGACCTCTTCGAGCTGATCACGGAGGGGAGGCACACCGGAGAAGAACTCGACCGCCTGATCCACACCGGAACCGATTGATTGACGATTGTGGCATAAGCATCTTGCTTATGAACTTGCCATTCGCCATTGTGGCATAAGCATCTTGCTTATGAACTTGCCATTCGCCATTGTGGCATACCATCCTCGGACCTGTGCCGCGGCAGCGGCAC
>CAZOGT010000089.1:0-10455 GCA_964579015.1 uncultured Acidobacteriota bacterium
CCTGCATCTGTTCGGCAATCTGCTGCTGGAGTTTTACCATCTCCGGATCAGTCCCCCCGGTGCAGATGAAGACTTCCACATTCTTTCCGGGATTTGATCAGGACTTCACGTAACGTTTGAGACCGGCAAACAAGCCGGTTAGAATTACATTATTATACGCACTGGATTATCAGGTAAACACCGTTTGAATACAATGCGCTTCACCAGGATGAATTGTCCGGGCTGAACCAGGAGATCGAAGATTATGCCGGTTTGGAAAAAAATACGTTTAGCAATGCCCGCCTGGGAGACAGGACGGCTTAAAAGTGGGTTCGGAGCCAAAGCCGGCGGGTTGGGTTCAGTACTCGAAGAACTTCCCGAAGAGCTGGTAAAATCTGCTGCCGACAGGGGCATCAAACTCGAAATTGAAATACTTGCCCCCTGTTTCGCCCACTATGACCGTACGAAACTGTCTGAAGATCCGGAACCGGTCCCGGTCAAGCTTGACGGCGGCAGGTTCGATTTCACCGTGTACCGAAGGAAGATCGATGAACATATCTCAACGGTATATTTCTGGGATGAAGTGCAGCTTGGCTGGACCACTCCCCTTTCACTCTATCCTCATGACCCTGAAATGGGATTCAAGCTCTACGCCACGGTTTCCCAGGCAATGGCCGGATATATCAGGCGGAACAGCTTTCATACGGTTCACAGCCATGATTATCACCTGGGAATCATCCCCTTTTATTTGGGCAGGGATTACCTTCAGAAGGTGCCCCACCACCTCACCATCCACAACGCGACGTACCAGGGAGTTTTTCCGCCGGGTGACAGCGGGCCTGAACAGCTTGACCGCATTGGCCTCCCTGGCGGGGAACTGTACGATCAATACTTCTCCATGAACGGGGTAATTAATTTTCTTCACGCCTCCGCGCTGATTACCCACGAGACCGGGGGCAGGGTGACTACGGTCAGCGGTGACCTGCAGGCTTCCTGGGGATACGCGGCGGAACTCATGCTCAACTACGAGGAGATCCTTGCAAAAGCGAAGGAACTGAACGGCGGCAGGGAGGTCCGAAATGTATTTGTCCCGAACTGCGGGCTTGATGAATTCAGGGAGATCGGGGTAGCCGGGATCACCAACGGCCTTTCCGAGGTTAACCGGGCCGAAAACCTTCCCGAACTGAAGGCCTCGGTGCTGAGGGAACATAAAGAAAAGCTGGGAGGAAAACCGGTTTTCTGTGATCCAGAGGTTGAAAGAACCCTGCTTGAGAAAGACCACAGTTTCGGCCCGGGAAGCCTGGAGACCAAAGGAGAGCTGAAAAGGCTCCTGCACCGGGAGCTTTTCGGCTCTGATCCTGGGAATGACTCCATCATCCTGGTTTCCGTCGGAAGGCTCACCGCCCAGAAAAACTTTGAACTGATAGCTGCCACGGCCGAAAGAGTAATGGAATCGTTCCCCTCAGTTAAATACGCTATCATCGCAAATCCACCGGAAGGAGAGCCTGAAGCCCGGGAACTGCAAGGTAGGTTCCTGGATCTTAAGAAGCGTCACCCCGAATCATTTTTTTACACTCATGTTTTCAGCGAGCCTCATTCCAGGCTTATCCTGGCCGGAGGAGATTTCGCCCTGATCCCGTCCCGGTTTGAACCTTGCGGCCTGGTCGACTACGAGGCCTCGGCCCTCGGGACCATTGTTATCGGCCATAATACCGGGGGGCTTTCCAAGGTTGCGAAATGCGCGTACCTTTACGACTGGCTCGATTCAGGTGACCCCCGAGGCGAGGAAGATGCTTTTTTCAGCGTGATTAAAGAAGCTGTCCTGACCTGGCATGACAATCCCGGAAGGCACCGCCGAATAGTCAAGGCGGCAATGAGGCTCGATTCAGGCTGGCGGAAATCAGCTGATCAATATCTTGACCTGTACCTTTACGGACTGATTTATCGCGCCTGGCAGGCTAAAAAGGAAGTAATTGCCCGGCAGGTTGACCGCTATGCCGTCAAGCTCTTTGCAATGCATCCGCTTTTCCTGGACTTCTACCGGGTGAATTCAACCGATATCCTGGAACAGCGCATGAACAGCCTGGTTTCCCGTGCCAGGGAGAATACCGGCCAGGAAGAATAATACACACAGGCAGCATGTTTATCGGCAAAGCGCGTGATTTGATCCGCACCCGGACGAACAACCGCTGTCGGAATTACAGGCTTTGCCGAAACCCCGGCGCGGGCGTGGCCTCAGTTCGAAAAATCAATTTCAACCAGGATCGGAAAATGGTCCGACGTAACCCGGTCTTCCAGCATCCTGGAGCCGGTAACCGTGGCCCGGTCCTGCCTGCGGGTCAGGATATAATCGATCCTGGAGTGAGCCTCGCTGCAGTCCACCCAATCCCTGGACCACATGATCCGCATTGAATCGTTTCCCTTGCGGGCATTGAAATCACCGGCCAGGATCAGGGGCCCTTCCGTATCCAGGAGCAGGCTGTTTATTCTCCGAACCTGGTCTATCCGGTTCTCCTCGCTCTGGTGGCACAAATGGGTGTTGGCCAGGGTGATACTGCCCGCCCTTTCCCCGGTGTCGATCCGCGTTACCAGCACGGTCCTTGGTTCCAGGCCGAAACGAAAAGGCAGGGGATGGACTTCATGCCCCAGGATGGGGTACCTGCTCATCACCGCCAATCCGTATTCACCTCCGTCAAAAGGCATGGACCTGCCGAATACAAAATAGCTGTAACCAGCAAGAGAGGCCAGCTTTTCCACCTGGTTCACCCTGTCCGTGCGGCCGGCCTGCCTGTCAACTTCCTGGAGAGCCACAATATCCGGATCCATTTTTTTGATTACTTCCGCCATCCGGGCATAGTCAACCAGTCCGTCGGTACCTTCAACGTGATGAATGTTGTAGGTAAGGACGCGAAGCGGGGACGACTCCCCCATGGCAGTGGCCGGTGAAAAATAGAGCAGTGCGATGAGAATCGTTAAAAGTTTTCTGGACATAATAAAAATTATACCTTTAACTGATTAAGATTCCAGAGAGCATCTAAGGATTCTGCCCTTCTCATCCAACGGCAGACCGGGATATCATTTTCATCAGGTTTTTTACCGGACGGAAGGCGGCCAATCGAAATGAAGAAAGAGAAAAAAACTGTAATCGTCGGAATAGCCGGAGGATCGGGATCAGGAAAGACAACCTTTGCCAACAGGCTGGCAGGCGTAATCGGCAGAGACCGGGTCAGCCTGATCCACCACGATTCCTACTACCGGGACCGGTCAGGGATTACTCCAATGGAGAGGGCGAAAATCAATTACGACCATCCGGCGGCCCTGGAAACTGAATTGCTCATCAGGCACCTTGACCTTCTCAGAGACAGAACCGAGGTGGAGATTCCCGTATACAATTTCTCCACTCACTGCCGGGAGAGCCGGACTGAAAGCGTGCTCCCCAGGCCCCTGATCCTTGTCGAGGGGATCCTGGTACTTTCCGACCCTGTACTGGCAGGCTATTTTGACTTGAAGATATTCATTGATCTTGACAGGGATCTGCTGCTCGCCAGAAGAATCGGAAGGGATGTTTCTGAAAGGGGAAGAACAGTGAAAGCAGCTCTCCGCCAATACACTGAAACAACAAGGCCTATGCTCCACGAGTACGTGCTTCCATCCCGGAAGAATGCCGACATTGTCGTTTCGGGTGAAAAATTCCTGGATGATACATCCTTTCAGGTTCTGGGGCAGGGCCTCAAATCCCTGCTGGAAATGGAAAATACAAGGCCCTGAAATTAATCGGAAAAAAGAAAGCTGTTAATCCTGACAATTCGGAACACAGATCTTATATTCATAGATATGGATAACAAAAACAGAAAGGAACCTGCCGAGGTTCTGGAAGAAATAAAAGAGAAAATTGAAGAGTCCGAAGTGGAAAACCAGGATTCATCCGGCAAAGGCCAACTGGTTCCCGCAGGCAAGAACCTGCCCGAAACCATACCGATTCTACCCTTGAAAGGGCGGCCCTTCTTCCCTGGGATCCATATTCCCCTGGAAGTGGAAAACCATGATTTGCCGGCTGTTGAATACAGTGTTGATTTTGCTGATCACACCATCGGGCTGGTAATGATGAAAGATCCTGATCAGAAGGTTTCCGCTGAAAACCTGTGCAGGGTCGGGGTAGCGGCCCGGATTCTGAATTCCTTCGATGAAGGTGACAGCAGTGACATATCACAGGTGCTGATAGCCTGCCTGGAACGATTTGAAATCATTGAAGTCACTGAGAGCAGCAAGGGCCTCATGGCTCACGTCAGGTATGTTGAAGATAATGAGGATGAAAGCACAGGGGATGAGATCAAGGCTTTCTCCCTCTCAATTATTTCTTCAATGCGTGACCTGATGAAGCTGAACCCCCTCCAGTCCGAGGCCATAAAGCTTTTTCTCAAGCGCTCCTCCCTGGACAATCCCGGGCAACTGGCTGATTTTGCGGCGACTCTCACCACAGCTGAAGGGCATGACCTGCAGAGGGTACTCGAAGCTTTTGACCTCAGGCTGAGAATCGAGCGTTCCCTCCTCCTTTTGAAAAAAGAGGTGGAGATATCCAAAATCCAGAACCGGATAGTCAGGCAGATTGAGAACAAGATGTCTGACCAGCGCCGGGATTTCTTCCTCAAGGAGCAGCTTAAAGCCATCAAGAAAGAACTGGGCCTGGAGAAGGAAGGCAAGGAAACCGAAATAGAGAAGTTCCAGGAGAGAATTGAAAAACTGGTTCTTAACGAAGAAGCCAGGCAGACCATTGCTGATGAAATGGAGAAACTGAGCCTCCTGGAGCCAATGTCGCCCGAATATACCGTGTCCAGGAACTATTTGGACTGGCTGACCATCCTCCCCTGGGGAAGGACAAGCAAGGACAATTATAATTTGACCCGCGCGGCCAGGATACTGGACCGCGACCATTACGGGCTGGAAGACGTGAAAGCCAGGATACTGGAATTCATTGCTGTTGGAAAAATGAAAGGGGGTATCTCCGGCTCCATCATTTGCCTGGTCGGACCCCCGGGAGTCGGCAAGACTTCCGTGGGAAGAAGCATAGCCTCAGCCCTGGGCAGAAATTTCTACAGGTTCTCCCTGGGCGGAATGAGGGACGAGGCTGAAATTAAGGGCCACCGGCGCACCTACATAGGAGCCATGCCCGGAAAACTGCTCCAGGCAATCAAAACTACCGGGACCTCCAACCCCGTCATCATGCTGGATGAAATCGACAAGATCGGAGCTTCGTTCCGGGGTGATCCCGCTTCAGCCCTGCTGGAGGTCCTTGATCCCGAACAGAATCATGCTTTCCGAGACCATTACCTTGATGTGCCTTTCAATCTCTCGGAGGTCCTGTTCATTACTACCGCCAACCTGCTTGATACCATTCCCTCAGCCCTGCTGGACCGGATGGAAATCATCAGGCTTTCAGGCTACGTGATGGAAGAAAAACTCGAGATAGCCCGAAGGTTCCTGATTCCCCGGGCTCTGATAAATCACGGCCTGAGCAGGGACAGGATCTCCATCCGCAAGGATGCGCTGAGAAGCATCATTAATGGCTACGCCAGGGAGGCCGGGGTCAGGACCCTTGAAAACCAGATTAAGAAAATAATGCGGAAAGCAGCACTGGCCTTTGCCAAGGGAGGAACAGAGAAAATCATCATCACCAGGAAATCCCTGAAGGATTACCTGGGCATGCCGATATTCACGGATGAGGAACTCCTGGCAAGGCGACCCGGAATAGTCAACGGCCTGGCATGGACCAGCCTCGGGGGTGCAACCCTCCAGATTGAAGCCACAGCCATGGTGTCAAAACGAAAAGGAATCAAGCAGACAGGGCAGCTGGGTGACGTGATGATGGAAAGCTCCGAAATAGCCTATTCCTATATAATGGGAAACCTGGAGAGATTTGGAATGGACCCGAATTTCTTTGACAATAACTTCGTGCACCTCCACGTTCCTGCCGGTGCCACCCCGAAGGATGGCCCCTCCGCAGGCGTAACTATGGCTACCGCCCTGCTCTCCCTGGTTATCGGCAAGCCTGTAACCAAGGGGATTGCCATGACCGGAGAGCTGACCCTCACCGGAAGGATCCTGAGCGTGGGCGGAATCAAGGAAAAAATAATTGCGGCCAAAAGAGCGGGAATCAAAACCCTGATCTTCCCGGAAGGAAACCGCAAAGATGTTGGTGAACTTAATTCATACCTGACAGATGGAATGACTCTTCATTTTGCCAGGGAATTTGATGACGTATACAAGCTGGCACTCGGAGGCAATAACAAAAATACCGGCAATAAACTTTTTACCGGTTAACTGGAAGGCGCGGTACCCGGCACCTCCCCGGATTCTACTTCCAATTTCTGTATCTGCCGTTTTTGGCCAGGTGCACCCGAAAATAATGCCGTGGCGGATATGGAACTTGAAATTGTTGAATTCCTTGATGATGAACAGTTGAAGCTGGGACTGGTCCTGAAGCAGGCGGCCAGCCGGA
Source organism: uncultured Acidobacteriota bacterium (assembly GCA_964579015.1). GTDB lineage: Bacteria > Acidobacteriota > UBA6911 > RPQK01 > JAPXNP01. The sequence continues at coordinate 6,476 of CAZOGT010000089.1, forward strand.
TTCAAGTTACGGATCAAAACGGCAAACAGCACAGCCTGAACAAAAAACAGCTCGTGCTGACCCACAGCCGAAAAGTCACGGCTTTTGAGTTTACCGAGTTTTCCAGGCTATACCTGGAATCCGTCACTGATCTAGCTGATGAAATTGATACCGAGCTGCTCTGGGAAAGCCTGCCCGATAAAGGCGGAGACCTGGATCCTGCTGAAGCTGCTGAAATCTATTTCGGCAACGCGGATCCGGTCAGCCGTTCCGCGGTAATCAGGGCCGCAGGCTCCGACAGCATCCATTTCAAACGAAAAGGAACCCACATCAGCATACGATCGCCTCAACAGGCGGCTGAACAGAAACACCTGCAAACCAGAAAGGCAGAAAAGGAGACTCTCAATAATCAGTTTTCCGCCTGGGCACTGGCTGTGCTGGACGGTGGGAACAAATCAGCGCTGAAGCTCCTTCCCGAGTTTCTGCCCCTGCTGAACAGCCTCGAGCAGTGCCTTACCAATGAGGCTTACGTACCGGAATCATGGCTGAATGAATTGCTAAGCGCCCAGTCCGGCCCCTTTCGCAGCCGGGCTGAAACAATAGTGATGCTGCTCGTCGGCGGCCAAAGGCTTCCGGAAGACGCTGATCCCTTTATCCTTGAATCAGGCATCCCCCTCGAGTTCGACAGTGCCGCACTGGAGGAGGCCGAACTCTTTACTGAACCCGAAAGCATGAATCTTCCGGGAGCGCTGGAGACTGGAGTTGTCATCTCAATTGATGATGCGGAAACAGAGGAAATTGATGACGCAGTCTCCATTAAACGGGTCAATGACAGCTACCTCCTGGGAATCCATATTGCGGATATGTTCGAATTTGTCGGGCCCGGCACTCCCCTGGACCGGGAGGCTGCACAGAGATGCACCTCCGTCTATCTTCCCCACCGCCAGATCAGGATGCTTCCGGAGAGAATTTCCTGCGGCCTGGCCAGCCTCTTCAAAAACCGGGCAAGGCCTGTTCTGAGTTGCAGTATTCTTCTGGGCCCGGACCTGGAGATGCTGGAGTGGAGTTTTTCCCGTGCATACCTGGAAGTACAGGATAACCTCACTTACTCTCAGGCTGACAAGATCATGCGATCAGCCGATGACCCTTCGGATGCCCCTCCCGGGCTGAAGCACGGACTGGAAGTGCTTGAAAAGTTTACAGACATCCTCCTCAGGAACAGGATGGATAAAGGAGCTTTGCTGATCAGCCGCCCTGAAGTGAAGATTACCTTCGACAACTCTGAAATACAACTGGAACTTATTGATCCTGAATCAGTTTCGCGACGCATCATCAGCGAGCTTATGATCCTCTATAACCGCCTCGCATCTGAATTCGCGTCAGCTCAACAGCTGCCCTTTATTTATCGAACCCAGAACAAGCCGGAAAACGAAATCCCTCATCTGCCGGAAAAAGGGTATGACAATTATGCCGCTTTCAAGCTTTTTTCCATGATGGAAGGCAGCGGTATGTCCGTCAAACCATCTCCCCATTTCGGCCTCGGGCTTGATTCTTATGCCCAGGTATCATCCCCTATCCGGCGCTATACGGATCTTCTCAACCAGCGGCAGATCTGCTCTATTCTGGAAGGACAGGAACCTCCTCATCCTGCGGAACAGCTTTCCGAACACCTGGCGGAAATTGACTCCTCGGAAAGGTCACGGCGAAACCTGGAAAGAAAAATATCCCGTCTCTTTACCCTCCGTCACCTGCTGAAAAGTAAAAATGGAGAGTTTGAGATCGTTGTCCTCCAGCCTAATAAAGCGGGATACCTGGTTGAGACAGCTGCTGAATGTTTCAGGGGATTCCTGAATACATCGGAAACCCTGCAGCCCGGAACAACGGTAACTGCAAAGATCAGTAGAATAGACCCGGAAAGTGACATCCTGCAGTTTGTAAAGGGTTAGACCCGCATTTCAGGCTGAATACTTTTTCTCAACATAATTATTAAGTAATTCAATAAAAGATCTTGATAAATCTGTATTTTTTAGAGTTGTGAAATGTTTTCCGTCAATAAAAACCGGTGCTTTCGGCTCTTCCCCGTCCCCGGGCAAAGATATGCCGATATCCGCATGCTTTGATTCCCCGGGCCCATTCACCACACAGCCCATTACGGCGATTTTCAGATTTTCAGAACCTGGATACTTATCTTTCCATTCCTCCCTGGCAGCCTCCAGGTAGTCCTGGACTTCCTTTGCCAGCTCCTGGAACAGGGTGCTGTTGGTGCGGCCGCAACCCGGGCAGGAAGTGACCTGCGGTGAAAAAAGCCTTAAACCGAGGGACTGCAGAACCTGTCGAGCCACCAGCACCTCTTCGGTCCGGGACGCCCCGGGAAACGGGGTTATGCTGACCCTTATGGTATCCCCTATTCCCTGGCTGAGGAGTATGGCGAGGGCCGCTGTACTGGCTACTATGCCCTTTGACCCCATCCCGGCTTCGGTCAGCCCCAGGTGAAGAGGATAATCACATTCCCGCGAAAGCTCCCTGTATATCGATACCAGGGAAGGAACATCAGACACCTTGGCGCTTATCACTATCCGGTCATGATGAAGGCCGCAGGCCTCGGCAAAGCGAGCCGAGCTGAGGGCGCTTTTTACCATTGCATCCTGGAGGACCGCGGAGGCGGAGAGGGGCTCTTCCCGGCGGGCATTCTCTTCCATTAATTCCGCCAGGAGCCGCTGGTCAAGGGAGCCCCAGTTCACCCCGATTCTTACCGGCTTGTTATTCCTTGCGGCTATCCCGACGATCCGGCTGAAATGATCATCACGCCTGCTTCCCATGCCGACATTCCCGGGATTGATCCGGTATTTATCCAGTGCCTCGGCACAGGCCGGAAATCTTTCCAGGATCAAGTGCCCGTTATAATGAAAATCACCTGCAACCGGGGTGTTACAGCCGGCGGCCCTCAGCTTGTCAACAATATGAGGTACCGCTTCCGCAGCCGCATCATCATTAACCGTTATCCTGACAATCTCTGATCCGGCTTCGGCCAGTTCAATAATCTGCCTGACTGTGGCCTCGATATCAGCAGTTGCGGTGTTGGTCATTGACTGGACAACCACGGGATTGTCTCCGCCGATTAGAATCGAACCGACTCTCACCGCACCGGTTTTCCTTCGTGAACTCATCGGATTATTCTACCACCTAACCCCACTTCTTTCCCGTTGCAGTAAAAGCGGAGCCTGTTCAACCCCCAGGCATTCTGTGGAAGTTACGGCTGGAGTACGCTCCCCGGGTTCCCTTCGACCAGGATCACCACCCTCTCAATTTCTTCGAACTGAAGAAGCGTTTCCGTAATCTGGGCGCGGATAGCCATGGTCCGGCAGGACCCGGCTACGCCATCCTCCAGTTTACTGCTGAAATCAGCATAAGCGGTTACACCCTCCCTCTCCAGGCCGCGAAGCTCCACACCCGGATTGAGTGACGTATAATAACCCTGCCCCTCCTCAGTGGGTCCGGGGCCTTTCAACAGGTCTCGAAGCGCCCTGACTGCAATGTCATCGCCGACCGCCGCCCTCCTGTACACAGGAAAGACATCATCACAGCCGGCGATCCTGGTATTAAAATCACTATTTCCAAAAAACAGCTTGAATTCCCTGACGGCAGGACCCTTGCCTTCAAGTTCCGGCGCGGCGCCGGCGGCTTCCCCTTCTTCCTCCAACACAGGCCCCGCTGCTTCCTCCGTGGCGGGTGAATCCTCAACGGTCCCGGAAACGCCACAACTCCGGTAGAGCAGGTACCCGAAGCTCAGCGTCACCAGGAGTGGTACCAGAGCCCATGCCCATGAACGGGCAAATATCAGCCGCCTTCTTTTTCCTGTTTTCCGACGATCCTCATTAGTTGCCATGAACCCTATCCGACCTCTCCCCGTGAGGACTGCCGGGTGAAAAATGCTTCCAGCCTTTCCAGCCCTTCCCTGATCATCTCCATGGAGTTAGTGTAGCTCAAGCGTATGTATCCCA
>CAZOGT010000090.1:0-10353 GCA_964579015.1 uncultured Acidobacteriota bacterium
GATAATGCCCATGCCCTTGGCTTCAGCTACGGGAATAACATTGTGCTGCATGTTGAAATTCTGCTTGTCATTGGCATTGATCGCGATCAGCATTCCGTCCAGCACTCCGTACTCGTCACGCTGGATCATGTCCAGCATGGCCGGAGGATTGGAATGCCCCGAGAAACCAATGTGCCTGATCAGCTTCTCGTTACCAGGGTTCATCCCGGTATGATTGGTCCCGTCCCGCAGGTCCCTCAGGGCCACCAGCGCCCCGAAATTCCCTTCAGGATCAAGGGGGGTCTCCAGCCCTTCATAAAGTACATCGACTTCCTCGAAATGGTTCAGGTTATGGCAGAGCACCATGTCGAGGTATGCGCCTTCCGGGTAATACCCCTTCCCGTCACCGAACATCTGGGTAAGGGAACGCTTAACATCTTCCACGGCACACTGTACGGATTCGCCATTGGATCGATTCCCTACCCTTTCGCGTTCCGGCCAGCCCGGCTTGCCCCAGCGGTGATGGGTCTTGCTGGTGAGCCATATGGACTTCCTCAGGCCCTCGTCATATCCATCCTCTCCCGGGATCAGGTTCAGCTTCCGGAAGGCTTTGCCGAAATTCAACTGGCTCCCGTCATAGAGGTTGGAAGTGTCATAGTAGTTTATCCCCAGCTCAAAAGCCTTGAGAATGATAGGGACCGGGTCGACATCCTCCGGAGTCCATTGCAGGGAAGCCTGGCCTCCCAGGGCTATGGTGGTTACATCAAAACCAAGATCCCCGAATTTCCGGGTCATGGGAGCCGGCATTTCCTTAGTGTTGCAGCCCCCGAGGGGCAGCATCGAGACCCCCGCGGTAGTGGCTGCGGAGACCTTGATAAAATTTCTTCTCGATATCGGGTAATAATTATTCTTTTTCGACATGGTTACCTTCCTCTGTTTCCCCCTGGGAAATGGGCGGATTCAAAATTTTTCCAGACTTGCTCCCTATATATTACAGCTGTAATGCTTTGCCGGTTTCAATAATTCACAACTGGACCGCTTGTAACTTAAATTAATATCTTAACCTCCGCCCACTCAATCCGCCAGGCCCAGGATGCTTCCCTTTTTTCGCGGGTGAGAAGGATTTAAAATCGGGGTCGAAATCAAGGTCGGTATCGGTATCGAAAAAAAGTTGAGCCGACCCTGCTTCTTTAGGGCCCAGGCGCCGGTCCGGGATTCGACCGATAGCGATACCGGGCCGGTAAGCAGCTTCCCTTTTCCATCCCTGACTGCAAATTTCGGGTGCAAGGAAGGACACCTGGGTATATCATTGGAAACATGGAAAAGTTTTCCGTGTATCTCAACCCGGTAAGCCTGCGGCAAGCATATGCTCACTCTTCCCGCGGGCTGCACCAATAAATTCTGCGAGGCTGACATGGCTACAATCTTAATCAGAAACTTCATCTTCTTTTCATCCTTCATTACCGTCTGCTTGCCACTGCTCACTTCATCCGCGATTGCGGATTCGGGAGACGCCAATGCCGTGATTGACGAGTCCTTCCTTGAAGGTTTCGCCTACCGGTGCATCGGCCCCTACCGGGGCGGAAGGGTAACGGCAGTGGAGGGTACCGCTTCCAGTCCCCGCACCTTCTACATGGGCTCCACCGGGGGAGGAGTCTGGAAAACTGAAAATGCCGGGGAAACCTGGGAAAACATTTCCGACGGATTCTTCAAGGCCGGATCCATCGGCTCCATCGAGGTTGCGGACTCTGATCCCAATGTTATCTATGTCGGCACCGGATCCGATGCACCGCGGGGAAACATTTCCCCCGGTATAGGCATTTACAAAAGCACGGACAAGGGTAAAACCTGGGAGCATTCCGGGCTGCGGGAAGGCGGACAGATCGGCAAAATCAGGGCTCACCCCGGGAATCCTGACCTGGTTTACGCCGCAGTCCTCGGAAACATCTTCGGCCCTAATCAGGAAAGAGGCGTATTTCGCTCCAAAGACGGCGGTGAAAACTGGGAAAAAATCCTTTTCCTGAATGACGAAACCGGGGCAATCGACATTAATATTGACCCGAACAATCCCCGTATCCTCTATGCCGGGTTCTGGAGGGCCGAAAGAAAGCCCTGGACCCTGATCGACGGCGCTGAAGAAGGCGGGGTTTACCGGTCTTTTGACGGAGGGGATACCTGGGAACAGGTACTGGGAGGCCTGCCTGAAAACGAACTCCTGGGCAAGGTTGATATCGCTGTTTCCCCTGCCGATTCCAATAGAATCTGGGTCCTGCAGCAGACGGCCAGGGAAGAGACGGGGGGGCTTTACCGCTCAGATGACGGAGGAGAAAGCTGGGAAAGGGTCAACGGAGAACACAAGCTTCGCCAGCGCCAGTTTTACTATACGCATCTTCACGCTGATCCGGTTGACATGGACACTGTGTATGTACTGAATACAGGCTTCTACAAATCAACCGATGCCGGAAAAACCTTTGACAGGATCCAGGTTCCCCATGGAGATGTGCATGACCTGTGGATCAACCCCCGGGATCCCGACATCATGGTCAACAGCAATGACGGGGGTGCGAATGTGACCGTGGACGGCGGAAAAAGCTGGACCACCCAGCTTAACCAGCCCACCTCTGAATTCTACCGTGTGGAGGTGGATAACCAGTTCCCCTACAGGGTTTATGGCGCCCAGCAGGACAATACTACAATCTCCGTTCCCGGCAAACCGTCCAATGACGTCAACCCAAAACAGCACTGGTATTCAGTGGGAGGAGGAGAAAGCGGCCACATCGCAGTCCACCCCGGAAATCCTGACCTGGTATACGCAGGAAGCTACAGCGGCGAAATTACCCGGTTCAACCTCAGAACCGGACAGGTACTGCAAATGACACCCTATCCCCACTACACCGAGGGAACGAGGATGTCCGATCTGAAATACCGTTTCCAATGGAACTTTCCCATCGTCATATCAAGGCATAACCCCGAAAATATCTATGTCACATCCCAATACGTGCACAAGTCGTCCGACGGCGGTTTCAACTGGAAGGTTATCAGCCCTGACCTCACCACCAGCAATCCTGAATACCTGGACCTGATACCCGGCGGCCCCATCCAGCACGACGCAACCGGCGTCGAGGTCTACTGCAGCATCTTCGCCTTTGCCGAATCACCCCACATGGAGGGAGAATACTGGACAGGCAGTGACGACGGACTGGTCCACCTGTCCCGGGACGGCGGCGAAAACTGGACAAACATAACCCCGCCGGGTATGCCGAAAGACGGGACGATCAACTGCATAGACCTCTCATCATCCAGTCCCGGTACCGCGTACGTCGCGGTTTACCGGTACCGGCGGGCCGACTTCGCCCCCTACATATTCAAGACTGCAGACTATGGCTCCACCTGGGCACTCCTGACTTCAGGATCCAACGGAATACCTCCTGACCACTTCGTCAGGGTAGTCCGGGAGGATCCTGACAGGCAGGGCCTGCTTTATGCCGGAACCGAATTCGGAGTGTATGTTTCAATCGACGACGGGAAACACTGGCAGCCGCTGCAGCTCAACCTTCCACACACTCCGGTTACTGATATCCGTGTGCATGAAAAAGACCTGGTGCTCAGCACCCAGGGTCGATCCTTCTGGATTCTCGATGATCTCAGCCCACTTCACCAGATGGAAATTCAGCCCATGGAAACTGATGTGTTTCTTTTCAAGCCGAGGGACGCCTACCGGACCCAGCTGTCAGGACGTTCCGCAAGCCCGGGACCCGATCCCTATCCATCCGGGGCGCTGTTCTATTTTCTTGTCAGCAGTCCGGTCGGGGAACTATCTGCCAAACTGGAAGTGCTGGACAGCAAGGGCGATGTCGTAAAGTGCTGGTCAGCTTCGAGTGAAAGCGGGACGGCATCCGAGAAGCTCGAAATCCGAAAGGGTCTGAACAGGGTCGAATGGGACCTCAATTATCCCGGCCCCTTTACCGTGGAGGACCTGGTAACCATGGTCATGCGAAACCCTGCGGCCGGGCCGGAAGCAGTCCCGGGAAGTTACACGGTCCGCCTCTCAGCAGGAGACCTGGAGATGACTGAAGCATTTGACCTCAGAGCTGACCCCAGGTGGGAAACTTCAGTTTCCGATTTGCAACAGACATTCGAGCTCGCAATCGATATAAGGGACATGGTCAGCGAATTTCAAAATGTAATTAAAGAAGCCAGGTCCCTGCGCGAACAGGTTTCAAAGACCGCCTGCCTGGCCGTCAGAAATGGATTCCCGGACGGCATCAGGGCCTCGGCAGACGAGCTTTGCCGTAAACTGTCTCAACTGGAAGCTCTGCTGATCAACAACAATATCAAGAGCGGACAGGACCCCATCGGGATGGAAAGGAGGCTCTCCAACCGGATGGGGCGGCTTTACCAGGTTGTCAGGGACCATGATGCCGCACCGACCGGGGGAATGAGAGAACGGTTCAAAGACCTCGAACAAGTCTGCAAACAGCACATGGAAAGCTATGATGAATTGATTGAAAAGGACTTGGCCCGTTTCAATGACCTTCTGAAAAAAGAGGGGGTGGACCACATCCTGGTCCCCTGAGGCCGCAGTACCGGATGGCCGGTGGGCAGTCTCGGCACTATTCCATGAATACATGAATCCAGGATAATGCCCGGTTGCTCTGCCTCCCTCCTTTCCTGTCCTCAACATTAATTAACAGGGAAAACCGGGCCACGAGGCCCGGCAAGAGGCCCGGCGGCGGCGGGACCGTCTGTTGTCGGGACCTGCGGCCCCTCCCGGGGGTTGCAGGCCCCCAGGGATCAGCTGCCCTCAAAAAACCTCAGCAGAGCCTTCCTGACATCCCCTGACATCTCTGCTCCAGTTTCCGTAATTCCGGGCTGGATCCCCAGGTACCGGCATTCCACCTTCCTTTCGAGATTGAGGAACTTCTCAATCATGGTGATGGAATAGGCATGGGTGCTGATTCCGGCGCTTTCTATTTCATCCTTCTCCAGCCACCGGATTTCCCCGGGCAGGCCCCCGAATCTACAGGCATCAATAAAGATCACCAGCACCGGGGAAGCCGAAAGGATTTGCTGGAGATGGTTTTCAGGGTTGGTCCCCGCCGGAACAAAGCAGGCACCGCGAAAGGCCCCGCTCCGCTCAACCCCTGCGAGGAACTCCAGGCCGGCGCCATCGTCTCCGCGCTGCCGGTTGCCAAGCCCCACAAAAACCAGTTCCTTCCCCGAATAACGGCAAAGATCAGCTTTGAAATCCGTAAAATTCATCAGCTGTAACAATCTTCTGGCGGCATTTGGCACAGGTTATCTTCATGTAGTCTTCGCGGCGGACGCGTGATTTTACAGAAGCAGGCTCTGGGGCGGAAAACTCCTCCTGCAGGTCCAGCATCAGGAGAGGGTTGGCGTAAGCCTTGGCTCCCAGGCGCCGCCTTATCCACCTGAGGTGGTCGGTGCACGCCACTGCTTCCCCGCAGGCTTCACAGACGGCCAGCTCCTTCTCCACGCTCTCAAAGAGCTCCGGGGCGTTCAAGTCTGTTGTAGCGAGGGAATACCTGGAGGTGGGATTGATCCCCTGCCCGGTGATGCATTTCTCATGGCACTGCCCGCAATGGATACAGGAACCATACTCGACCGTCAGGGTCCGGACTCTAAGCTCCCGGTCATCACGCACGATTATCGCCTCGGTGGGGCATACCTGTGCGCAGGTCCCGCAACCGACGCAATGATCCGGATCATATTCCGGAAATCCCCGGTATTCAGGGACCGGAACATACTCCTCAGCCGGAAACCTGCTGGTGTAGGGGGCTGTAAAAAAGGACGTGAGGGCTTCCTTCAATTCCCGTAGTTTAGGCAGATACATCGGAGTCCTCCTTCAGTTCATGGTCCTCTTCATACTGGTCAACCACCGTTTTCCCGGTGAGCCTGATCCCGCTCCGGTGTGCTGCCCGGGAAATGGCATGGGCCGCCACCGGGGATGTCAGAAAGACAAAAACAATCCCCAGCAGCGCCTTGAAACCAAAACTGGTCAATCCTTCCATGAAAAACACCCCGAGCAGGATTCCGGCGGTGCCAAAGGTGACGCATTTGGTGGCAGCCTGCAGCCGATTGTAAACATCCGGAAGCCGGACCAGCCCCAGTACCCCGAAGAAATCAAAGGCAATTCCGGTACAGATCAGAATAATTCCAGCTGTCTCAAATATCTCACTCATCCAGCCGCCTCCCTTCCAGGATTTTCGCGAAGGCCAGGGAAGCAATGAAACTGAGCAGGGCCCAGATCAGGGCAATGTCCATGAAAAAGTCCCGGCCAAAATAGATCCCCGTCAAAGCAAGCATTCCAACGATCAGAACCCCCATGATTTCCACCGCTACGATGCGGTCAGCAGGAGAAGGGCCGAAAATCACCCGGTAAAGAACAAACAGGGTGCAAAACAAAATGATATTGATCAGCCTGACCAGCAATTCCCCTTCGAATATGAAGAGATTCCAACCTAGAAATGCGGCCACCAGAACCAGGCCTGAAAACCAGCGCAGCAGTCTCATTCGAACACCTCCGTCAGAATTGGTTCAAAACGGGCGCCGATCCTCCTGGTGTTCTCTTCCACATCCTCTGATACGACATCGATGTGGTGAATATAGAGGCAGTCCGCCCGGGGATGGATATCAACCGTCAACGTTCCCGGGGTCAAGGTGATGGAATTACTCAGGATCGTCAGTGAAGTCTCTTTCTTCAGCCCGGTCCTGATCTTCACGATACCCGGCCGAATCGGCAGAAACGGGTGCAGGACGATGTAAGCCACATGAATATTGGCTTTGATCATTTCCCAGACAAAAACCAGGAGGTAAAGGATTCCGTAAAGTAACCGTTTCGGCAGGGCATTCTTCTTTTTGGTGGTAATCAGCATATGGCCGGCGGCCATGGCTGTGATCCCCGCGACCAGCAGCCCGGCGATTAACTGCTGGATATCCCTGAATCCGGTCAGGGCAACCCAGGCCAGGAACGAAAGGATAAATACCATAACTCTGCTTCTAATCTTCATAAAGCTACCTCCCCAGCACCGCCTGTGTGCTCTCAGTTTCCTGCAGGATCACATTAACAACCTGGTCCAGGGTAGCCTCCCGGATTCCCGGGACCACCAGCAGGCTGCTCAGCAGGCAAAGGACCGCAAGGGCTATCATGGCCGTGTTCATCCCCCAGCCAACCCTGGTCCGCACCTTTTCAACAATCCTCCTGCCCCTGAAACCGTAACTCTGCACTTTCATGAAGGAGGCAAGCGTCAGCAGGCTTCCAATCACGGCCAGCAGGGCGAAAAAGGGCTCCCCCGCCTGAACAGCGGCAATGATAATGATCAGCTTGCTGAAAAACCCATTGAAAGGAGGAATACCCGCAATGGAAAGGGAGGCGACCATGGAAGTTCCTGATGTCACGGGCAGCACTCCCCCCAGATTTCCCATCCGCTTCAGGTCCCTGGTGCCAAGGGACATCTCCACGGCCCCGGCATTGTAAAAGAGAAGCGATTTGAACATGGCATGATTAAACAGGTGAAATACAGCTCCCAACAGGCCAAGCGGGGTGGCCAACCCCATCCCCAGCAGGATGTATCCGACCTGGCTGATGCTGTGATAGGCCAGGAGCCTCTTCATGTCCCACTGGGCAATGGCCAGCAGGACTCCGATGATAATGGAAACACCTCCCAGGACCAGGAAAGCGGTCATGAACACCTTCGGGGCGCCCAGTACATTAAAGAATATCCTGATAAGGGTATAGATGCCCAGGGCCTTGATCAATACTCCGGAAAGCATCGATGAAATAGGCGCCGGGGCTGAGGAATGAGCGTCAGGCAGCCAGGCATGAAAAGGCATGGCAGCCGCCTTCAGGCCAAAACCGGCCAGGAACAGGCCACCGACCCAGAGCATTGTGACCGAATCATCCGCGGCAAAGGTCTCGGCAATCCGGGACATAGTCAGGGTTGAAGCTTTGCTGTAGGTAAAGGCAATTCCGATAAGTATCAGGGTCGAGGAAACCGCGCCCATTACCGCGTACTTGAATGAAGCCTCGAACTCTTCGGCCCGGCCCCCGTAAGCAACCAGCGAAATGGCGGCCAGGAGCGCCACCTCCATGAAAACAAAGAGATTGAACAGATCACCGGTAATTATCACCCCGTTCATCCCTGAGACCAGGAGCATGAACAGGGCATAATACTTCCAGTCAAGGCAAAGATTACGGATGTACTGGACCGAGAAAAGGAGTGACGTCAGGGAAATCATGCCGACCATGACCAGCATGAATGACGCCAGGGCATCCATGACCAGGACAATCCCGTACGGGGCCGGCCATCCGCTCATGTTATACACCTCGGTTTCCGCAATCTTTCCGAAAAAAGCATATAACGAGAGGAGCGTGAGGATGCCTGCCGCAGTCACGGCAACGCCTATCCCCCAGGTGTCTTTTTTTCCCGGAAACAGGCTGATGATGAAGGCCGCCAGCAATGGAATGATAATAAAATATGGGAGGATCATCCTGATAACCTCCTTATCCTGGTGATGTCGAAGGTCCGGTACTTCTGGTACAGGCGGACAGCCAGGGCTACAAGCAACGCGGTTGTGCCCAGTTCAATGACGATTGATGTCAGCACCATGGCCTGGGGAAGCGGATCGACCATCGGCCCGGGAGCAGCGCCCTCACTGAGAATCGGGTAAAGAGCGTCGGTTCTGTATGCAAACAGGATCAGGAACAGATTCGCTGAATAGGCCATGATGGTCAGTGACAGGATGATCTTGATCAGGTCCCTCTTGACCAGGACTCCGTAAAGGCCGACCAGGAACAGGATGAAACAGAGCAGGTAGACCGTCATATCTCACCTCCTTCATCCAGGTGGGGATCCGAAAGAACCCAGACCGCCAGGAACAGTGAAGCCCCCACCTTGATGCCGATCAGGATATTAAGGATCGGAATCGTCCCGGCGCTTAACAGGTTGAAAAGCTGGCCATGAGGCAGGAAATTGGCCAGGAACAGCCCTCCGGCCGTTATCCCGAGAAGGCCCACGACCAGGAAAAGAACTATCGCCGCGGCTTCACCCTGATGCAGTGCCTTGATGTTAAGCCACTCTTCGGTGTGGTTCCTTCCATACGCCAGGAAAATACTGAGAAAGGCAAGAGCTATGATCACCCCGCCCCCGAATCCTCCCCCCGGCGTAAGATGGCCATGCAGGATCAGGTAAATGCCATAAAGGAGCATCATCCAGACCATGATCCTGGTTACAGTCTTTACAATCAGGGTCATGCCTTCTTTATTGTTCATGAATCCGAACCTCCTCCCCCGCCAGGCGCCTTCCTGAGCCGTAAAATGGTAAACACTCCCAGGATCGCAGTGAAAAGTACCGTAATTTCCCCCAGGGTGTCGTAGGCCCGATAATCAAGGATCACCGCCGCCACCAGGTTGGCTGCCCCGGTCTCCGCGGCACCCTCAGCCAGGTAATGGCTTGAAGTAGCCATCAGTGGCTCACCAAAAGCCGGAAGCCTCCTGAACACCGGCAGGCTCAAGAAAAATACAGCCAGCAGCGTCAGGATAGTGACTCCTGACATCAGGCGGCCGGACGTGACAGGCTTCTGCTCGTGAAGGTCGGGTCTTATGAAGGCCCTGACCAGGATGATCAGGGCGAAAATCTCAAACAGGAACTGGACGATAGCCAGGTCCGGAGCCTGCAGGAAGAGAAAGGCGACCGAAACACCCAGCCCGACAATCCCTATGGCAATAATCGCCGAAAGGATATCCCGGATCTCCAGGGCTGCGATCGAGCCGGCGATCGTGAAAAGCAGGACAAAAATCAACCAAGTTTCTACTGGCATATCTTCCTCCGCATTAGACAAAAATCCATAAAGAAGCCTACCGGTTAACGTATCAGCAGGAGAAAAACCAGAAATCCAAGCACAATGTAAAACACATACAGCTGCAGCTGCCCGGGATGAGCCCTCTGGAACAGCCGGGAAAAGGCGAACGTCACGTTACCGCCGATACTGTATATGTCAAACCAGTGGTTTTCCGCCGCATCGAAAATTCCCTTGAGCGGCCGCATGTTCCTGATTTCCCGGTAGAACCCGGTACCGGATACCCGGTACTCCTCCGAGTCCTCGTTGCCGCAGATATAAATGTCGTCATACCTGACCTTCCTGGTCAGCAGGTAGACTCCCATTCCGAGAATGAAAGCGGCTGCAAGCAGCAGAGCCACCATGACCGGACTGTATAACCCGGTGTAGTTCAGCTCAGCCCATCCGGCTTCCCGGGTGACCGGAATAATGAAGTGCCGCAGGGGCAGTTCCACGGCAAAAAGACCAAAGATAACGCAAAGCAAAGCCAGAAGGCCGGTGGAGGCCTTCTGGTTG
>CAZOGT010000091.1:0-790 GCA_964579015.1 uncultured Acidobacteriota bacterium
AGATTTGCTGTGCGGGACGCCTGAACGGCGCCGAAATCGCCCGCTCCGAGTGGTACCTGCACGGGCAGTTGCCGCTCCATACCTTGAGGGCCGACATTGACTACGGAGTCGCTGAGGCTTTCACCACCTACGGTGTGGTCGGGGTTAAAGTCTGGGTATACAAAGGTGATATTTATCGCGAGAAAAGAACAGAGAATAAATAGATATCGGAGATCTGAACAATGTTAATGCCGAAGAAAGTAAAATATCGCCGGAAAATGAAGGGCCGTATGCGCGGAAAGCCCGAAGCCGGCAGCAATATAGATTTTGGGCAGTATGGCCTTAAAGCGCTGGAACCAGGCTGGATCTCCAACAGGCAGATAGAAGCCGCCCGTATTGCTATCACCCGCCACACCAAAAGGGGCGGTAAGCTCTGGATAAGGGTTTTCCCTGATAAGCCGTTTACAAAAAAGCCGGCTGAAACCCGAATGGGTAAGGGAAAAGGCGCCCCCGAAGGGTGGGTTGGAGTCGTTAAGCCCGGTAAGGTCCTTTATGAGTTGGAAGGCGTATCCGAGGAAGTAGCCAGAGAGGCTATGAGACTCGCTTCTCATAAACTACCCATTAAAACAAAGTTTGTTACACGGTTTGGTGCATGATGAAATCATCAGAGATAAGAGAAAAATCGGTTGAGGATTTGAAGGAAGAGGCCGGGCAGATGTCCAGGCAGCTGTTCCAGCTTCGACTCCAGAAGGCAACCGGACAGTTGGATAACGTCAGTAAATTTAAACAGATAAAGAAGGATTTAGCCAGG
>CAZOGT010000091.1:800-10343 GCA_964579015.1 uncultured Acidobacteriota bacterium
GTGTAAGGGCATGATGGCGGAAAAGAAGGCAGAAGAAAAAATCCGCAGGAAGAATACCAAGGTCGGCAGGGTTGTTTCGGACTCCATGGACAAGTCCGTGGTGGTCAGTGTCGACAGGCTGGTAAAGCACCCGCTCTATAAAAAATTTATCAAGCGAACGACAAAGTTTATGGCGCATGATCCCGAGAATTCCTGTTCGGTAGGCGATTTGGTCAGATTCGAAGAATCAAAACCAATCAGTAAAAGGAAGCGCTGGGTCGTTAAGGAAATTCTGGAGAAAGCGAAGGTATAGCTATGATTCAGATGCAGACTATGCTGAATGTGGCCGATAATTCCGGTGCACGGAAGATTTGTTGTATCGCCCCTCTAGGTGGAAATACCGGGAGACATGCAGGTCTCGGAGATGTCATAACCGCCTCCGTCAAAGAATCGAGCCCGGGCGGAACCATAAAAAAAGGTGAGGTGGTGAAGGCTGTCATTGTCAGGACCCGGAAGATGAATCGACGGGACGATGGGTCCTATATCAGGTTCGATGAGAATGCGGCGGTATTGATCAATAACCAGCGCGAACCTATTGGGACGCGTGTGTTCGGACCTGTTGCCAGGGAACTTAGGGAAAAACAGTTCATGAGAATTGTTTCCCTGGCTCCGGAAGTCTTATAGCGGGATTAAAAGTATGTTGCATGTAAAAAAAGAAGACCAGGTCAGGGTTTTATCCGGCAAAGATGCAGGGAAAGAAGGACGCGTCCTTAGAGTGTTCCCGACTCGCGGCCGTGCGATCGTTGAGAATGTCAATCAAGTTCGCCGCCATACCCGGCCGAACCCTCAAAAAAATGTGAAGGGTGGAGTTGTGGAGCGGGAGTCCCCGATCCCTATCGCTAAACTCAAAGTGATCTGCCCTGAATGTAACAAACCGGTTCGGACGGGAATTCGATTCCTTTCTGACGGAAAAAAAGTTCGCGTATGCAAGGCATGCGACGCAACGATTGATAAATAGGTTTAAAAATGGTTAGGCTGAAAGAACAGTACGTTAAAGATGTTGTCCCGGCACTGGTGAAGAAATTCGAGTATTCGAACCTTATGGCCGTGCCCAGAATTGAAAAAGTTGTTATCAATATCGGAGTCGGAGAGGCTACTGCCAATCCCAGGCTTTTGGACACTGTGGCGGAAGAATTGGCTACCATAACCGGCCAGAAGCCGATCATAAAGAAGGCTAAGAAGGCAATTGCCGGATTCAGGCTGCGCGCCGGGATGCCGATTGCCACTACGGTTACCCTGCGCCGTGAAAGAATGTACGAGTTTCTGGACAGGCTCATCAGTATTGCCCTTCCCCGGGTCAGAGACTTCCGGGGAGTCCCGAAGTCATCATTTGATGGAAGAGGGAACTATACCCTTGGCATTAAAGACCAGTTGATCTTTCCTGAGCTTGACGCCGGCAAGATCGACCGGATCTATGGCATGAATATTACGATAGTTACCTCCGCCAATACGGACGAAGAGGCAAGTTACCTTCTCGGCCAGATGGGTATGCCCTACCAGAGGGAAGAGGGTGAGACCGGCCCGGTAGCTGGTGGGAAATAAGGAGAATTTGAAATGGCATCGACAGACCCGATTGCAGATTTTTTGACCAGGATAAGAAATTCCTTCATGGCTGAACATGAATCATTGACCGTGCCCTATTCAGGGGTCAGGGAAGAGCTGGCCGGAATCCTGAAAGAAGAAGGATACATATCTTCGTATAAAGTGAATCAGAACGGGCCCTTTAGAGAATTGGCCATCCTTCTGAAATACAACTCAGATCGGGACCCGGCAATCAAGAAGCTGCAGAGAGTTTCCCGCCCCGGCCGCAGGGTCTATGTCCGGAAGGACAGGATTCCTGATGTGCTCGGCGGACTTGGAGTTAATATTCTTTCCACCTCAAAAGGACTTATGACCGGGAAAAAAGCCCGGGAAATGTCCATTGGTGGAGAGCTTTTGTGTGAAATATATTAGAGGTATACCATGTCCCGGATAGGAAAAAAAGAAATACCACTTCCGGCTGGAGTCAAGGTCAGGTCAGAAGGTGATACCTTCGTTGTTGAAGGACCCAAGGCTACGCTGACAACACCAGTACCGAAAAATATTAAAATTGAAGCGGAAGACTCTGTTTTGAGGGTCTCCAGGGTTAAGGAAGACAAGGACACGATGGCCCTGCACGGCCTGACGAGAGCTTTGCTCTCCAACGCCGTAACCGGTGTGACCGCCGGTTTCCAGAAAAGATTGGATGTAGTGGGAATCGGTTACAGGGTGGAAATCCGCGGCCAGTACCTTCATTTGGCTCTCGGGTTTTCTCACCCGATTGAGTACCCGATACCGGAAGATGTTGATATTGCCATTGAAAAAGAAAAGAAGGCAATTTCCAATTACGTAGCCACAATCGCCGTTTCCGGATCGGACAAGTACCGGGTTGGACAGGTGTCGGCTGAACTTAAAGCCCTGAAGCCTCCGGATGCCTATAAAGGTAAAGGTATCCGTTATGAAAATGAGTTTATAAAGCTTAAGGTTGGAAAGAAAAACGCTTAGGAAGGGAACGTAGAATAATGGCGAAGACATTAAGCAGAGGCAACCGTCGCAGGAAAGTTCACCTTCGAATCAGAAATAAAATCGAGGGAACCGCGGAAAGACCGAGATTGTTCGTGTTCCGCAGTCACAGGCATACCTGTGCTCACCTGATCGATGATACAAAGGGACATACTCTGGCAACCGTTACCACTGAAAAGCTGGACGGGAAAAAACTGGAGCGCGGCGCGACTGTGGAAGCCGCAAAACTGGTCGGTAAAGGGATTGCAGCGAAAGCAAAGGACCTGGGCATTACCGGGGTTGTTTTTGACAGGGGCGGTATTCGTTACCATGGAAGGATCAAGGCTGTCGCGGAAGCCGCCAGAGAAGGCGGCCTCAAATTCTGAATGATAACAGGGCTGTAAAAAAAGAAATAAAGATATTATGAGGTGCTTTAATGTTTAATGGGGAAGCGACTGAATTTGAACTGAAGGATCAGGTAGTCTCTATCAGGAGAGTTACCAAGGTTGTTAAGGGCGGAAAAAACCTTAGCTTCAGTGCGCTGGTCGTAGTCGGAAACCAGAATGGTCAGGTCGGGTTCGGCCTGGGTAAAGCCAGGGAGGTTCCTGCGGCGATTAAAAAAGGTGTAGACCAGGCGAAGAGAACTTTGATTGCCGTACCTATGTCCGGCACAACCGTTCCTCATGCCGTTGTAGGCGTGTTCGGATCAGGCCGCGTCATGATAAAACCGGCTTCCGAGGGTACCGGCGTTATCGCCGGAGGTCCGGTGAGAGCCGTGCTTGAAGCCGCCGGAATCCGCGATGTCGTTACCAAGTCCATCGGTTCCCCGAATCCGCAGAACGTGATCAGGGCTACCTTTGAAGGGTTGGCTCAGCTGAGAAGCCCTGAAGAAGTGGCCAGAACCAGGGGTTTGGGAGTCGAAGATCTTTAGACAGGACAGGCAAATGGCAAAGAAGAAAACAAATATACTCAAGATCCAATATGTTCGCAGTATGATCGGCCGTCCGGAAGTTCAAAAGAAGGTTGTTCGGGGCCTGGGCTTCAGGAAATTGAACCAGATTGTGGAAAAACCGGACACTCCGGAAATCAGGGGAATGGTCAATAAGATTTCTCACTTGGTAAAGATAGTAGAGGGAGAGTAGTCGTGAGCTTTGAACTGCACTCATTAAAGCGCTCCAGAGGCGCAAACAGGAATAAAAAGAGAGTCGGGAGAGGGCCTGGTTCCGGAAACGGCGTCAAGGCCGGAAGAGGCGACAAGGGCCAGAAGTCAAGGTCCGGTTACTCAATGCGGCCGGGATTCGAAGGGGGACAGATGCCCCTCTACCGGCGCCTGCCCAAACGCGGGTTCTTTAACAAGTTCTCCAGGAAATATGTCGTCATGAATGTGCGCGATCTGGAACAGTTCGAAGAAGGAACTCAGGTTTCCCCTGAATTCCTCCTGGAAACCGGTTTCGTCAGATCCATGAAGGACGGACTCCGGATTCTCGGAGAGGGGGAGCTGACCCGAAAGGTATCAGTAAAGGCCCACCATGTAACCGATAGTGCCCGCAAAAAAATTGAAGCTGCTGGCGGAAACGTTGAGGTAGTTATCTGATGGCGGAATTCACCACTCTTCAGAACGGAATAATGAATATAGCCAAGATTCCTGAGCTCAGGAATCGCATCCTTTTCATGATGGGTTTGCTGATAGCCTATCGAATCGGAAGCTTTATCCCGACACCAGGAATTGACAGCCAGGCTCTCCAGGAGTTTTTTAATCAGCAGGGTGGAACCATTTTCGGGATGCTTAACATGTTCGTGGGCGGAAACCTGAGCAGGCTTTCAATCTTCGCCCTCGGGATCATGCCCTACATTACGGCATCAATCATCTTCCAGTTGCTGACCGTGGTTTGGCCTTACCTGGAAAAGCTATCCAAGGAAGGCGAACTGGGACGCAAGAAGATTAATCAGTACACAAGGTACCTGACCGTTGGACTGAGCGCCTTTCAGGGCTTTTTTACCTCTATAGCACTTGAACAGACCCAGTCTTCTCCTCCTATCGTGCCGGAACCAGGGTGGGGATTCAGGTTGATGACCATGATAACCCTGACTACCGGTACCGTCCTGGTTATGTGGATCGGAGAGCAGATAACTGAGAGAGGCATCGGAAACGGGATTTCCCTGATAATTTTCGCCGGAATAGTCGTCGGCCTGCCACAGGCCGCGTATGCTCTCTGGATTGACTGGCGGGGCGGGGAAAGGTCCATTTTTACGATTATCTTTCTTCTGATAATGATGCTGGCAGTAACCGCGGGGATTGTCTTTGTGGAACGGGCCCAGCGACGGATACCGGTGCAATACGCAAAGCGTGTCGTCGGGCGCAGAATGTATGGGGGCCAGGCTACACACCTTCCCCTCAAGATAAATACCGGAGGCGTTATTCCGGTCATCTTCGCCGCATCTATTGTGGCTTTTCCTTCAACCCTGGGAATGGTGTTTGAAGGGGAGACAATGCAGAGGATCATCGTGCAGCTGGGGCAGGGGTATCCTCTCTACAACCTGATATATGTCGGGGGTATCCTCTTCTTTACGTTTTTCTATGTTAGTATCATCTTCAACCCGGAAGAGGTCGCGGACAATATCCGCAAACATGGAGGTTATATTCCAGGAATCCGCCCCGGCAGGAGAACCTCGGATTATATAGATACAGTATTAAGCCGGCTTACAACCGTAGGTGCCATCTACCTGGTGATTGTATGCCTGATACCTGAATATCTTATGACCGGATTCAAGATCCAGCCTATACCCTTTATCGGGCCTCCGATCGATGATTTTCTTACTACCTATGACCTTGACTTTATTACCACCGGTCTCGGAGTAAATTTTTATTTCGGCGGGACTTCACTCCTGATCGTTGTCTCAGTTGCCATGGATACAGTGCAGCAGATTGAATCTCAGCTCCTGATGCGTCATTACGAGGGTTTCCTGAAAAAAGGCAAGATTAAGGGCCGGCGTTAGAAGAAGGTCGACTGGATGGAATCCGGTGCTCGAGACCGGAAAGGATACGTGTTTATGAACGACGGCAGTGGTGGAGAAAAAAATTGTTTGAATATCCTGGTCCTGTTGGGCCCTCCCGGGGGAGGCAAGGGTACCCAGGCCAAGAAGATTGTTGAAGAATTCGGGTACGCCCATTTTTCAACCGGCGACGCTCTGCGCGAAGAGGTTCAAAACGAGACAGAGATCGGAAAACAGGCCAAGTCCATCATGGATTCAGGTGACCTTGTCCCGGATGAGCTGCTGGGTGCCATGGTCAGGGACCGGATAGACAAGGCCGCAGGGTCGGAAGGCATAATTCTTGACGGATATCCGCGGACCGTTGCCCAGGCCGAGTTTCTCTCCACCTTCACAGGCGATATGAACGTGGCTGCTGTCAATATCAGGGTCGACCAGAACCAGATTATCGAGAGATTGTCGGGCAGGAGATTTTGCCCGAATTGCGGAACCATTTATAATATTAGTTTTTCTCCTCCAGCCAAAGAAGGTATCTGCGATAAGTGCGGGACCCGGCTGGCTCGCCGGAAAGATGATTATGAAGATGTGATCCGTGAGAGGCTCAGAGTATACGATGAGAAAACCCAGCCGGTAGTTGACTATTATGAGGATTCCGGTTCCTACTTCGAAGTAGATGGAAACAGGTCTCCTGAAGAGGTTTTTATCGAAGTGTCGAAAATTGTACGCTCCGTCTGATCATGATTATCAGGAAGAGCAGCAGCGAACTTGAAATCATGAGGGAGGCAAACAGAATTGTCGCCCGGGTCCTGGATAGGCTTGGAGAGATAGTCGTACCCGGGATAGATACGGCGAGCCTTGATAAAGAGGCTGAAGATATGATCCTGGAATTCGGCGGGGTTCCGGTGTTCAAGGGTTACCGCGGCTATCCGGCAGCCATCTGTGCTTCGCTTAATGACGAGGTAGTTCATGGTATTCCGAAGATTAG
This sequence comes from uncultured Acidobacteriota bacterium, assembly GCA_964579015.1. Classification (GTDB taxonomy): domain Bacteria; phylum Acidobacteriota; class UBA6911; order RPQK01; family JAPXNP01. The sequence continues at coordinate 7,336 of CAZOGT010000091.1, forward strand.
CAGGGTTTTAGAAGATGGGGATATTCTGTCGGTCGACGTGGGAGTCCGTTTTCGGGGCTTTTGCGGAGATTCCGCCAGAACCTATCCTGTCGGCAATATTGATGAGAAGTTAGTCAGGCTCCTGAGCGTTACTCGGAAGTCGCTATATCTCGGTATAGAAAAAGCTGTTCCCGGGAACCGGCTGAGTGATATATCGGCAGCCGTGCAGGAACATGTGGAAGAAAACGGTTTTTTCGTAGTAAGAGATTTTGTGGGACACGGGATTGGAAGATCGCTGCATGAAGATCCCCAGGTCCCGAATTTTGGAAAACCCGGACGCGGGCCTCTCCTCAAGGAAGGGATGGTCCTGGCCATAGAGCCGATGGTCAACACGGACGGAGCAGGTGTAAGGGTCCTTGATGATGACTGGACTGTAGTAACTGAAGATGGCGGGCACAGTGCCCATTTTGAGCACACAATCGCCATTACCAGTCGGGGTCCCTGGATATTGAGTGACAGTAAAGAAGGGTAAGTGACTGGTGTCAAACAGGGAAGAAGCAATTGAAGTAACGGGAACTGTTATCGAGACACTTCCCAATGCCATGTTTAAGGTTGAACTGGAAAATAAGCATGTGGTACTGGCCCATGTCTCAGGCAAAATGAGAAAGTTTTTCATCCGGATATTGCCTGGTGACACGGTAAAAGTTGAGCTGACCCCTTATGACCTGTCAAGGGGCAGAATAGTATATAGGTTTAAATAGCAGCATTGGAGTCATTACCGGTAATCCGGGGTTCGGCTCACGGAGATTTGAAATGAAGGTACGTGCCTCAGTAAAAAAAATGTGTATCAAGTGCAAGATCATTCGACGTCACGGCGTGGTGCGGGTGATCTGCGATAATCCCAAACATAAGCAGAGACAGGGTTAACTTTTCTGTAACAAGAAGATTCCATTAGGAGGATGCTGATGCGAATTGCAGGAGTCAACATTCCTGACAATAAAAGAGTCCAGATTTCGTTGACTTATATCTACGGAATCGGAAAAACCAGGGCCGGCCAGATCTGTGAACAGGCAGGTGTTGATATCAATACCGCCGTTAAAGACCTTACAGAGGAGCAGGCCGGTAAGATACGCCAGATTATTCAGGATGAAGGCAGGGTAGAAGGAGATCTCCGGAAAGAAGTCCAGCTTAATATCAAACGTCTGATGGATATCGGATGTTACAGGGGACTGCGCCATAGACGCGGTTTGCCGGTAAGAGGACAGAGAACCCATACCAACGCCAGAACCAGAAAAGGACCCAAGAAGGGCAGAATCGGCCGAAAGAAGAAGGCATAGCTTAAATAAGGAATAATTATGGCAAGAGGTGCAAAAACATCTAAAAAGAAAACGGTCAAGAAAAAGGACCGTCAAATAGTAGCCAACGGGATTGCCCATATCCAGGCTACTTTTAATAATACCCTGATCACGATAAGTGACATAAACGGGAATGTTCTGGCCCAGGCAAGTGCCGGAGGACAGGGTTTCAGGGGAAGCCGGAAAAGTACTCCTTTTGCCGCATCCCAGGCCGCCCACACCGCGGCGGCAGCAGTCCGTGATCAGTATGGAATGAAATTCTGCGAAGTCAGGGTCAATGGGCCGGGGTCAGGCAGAGAAGCCGCCGTGAGATCACTGCAGGCCGCCGGAATTGATGTCCGCCTGATAAAGGACGTGACCCCGATTCCTCATAATGGCTGCAGGCCGCCAAAACGCAGAAGAGTGTAAACAGGGCCGTAGTTATTTCGGATTTATGTTGTTAGTTAATTTGGATTTTGCATTAATTTTTGATACCCAGAGAGGGTGATTCTGAGCAGTAGAAACATGAATCAGATCATCATCAGGAGGAACAGACTTGGCTAGATATACAGGTGCAGCCTGCAGGCTGTGCAGACGAGAGGGAATCAAGCTTTTCCTGAAGGGACAGCGTTGCTTGACCGATAAGTGTGCGATAGACAACCGGAATTTCGTACCCGGAGAGCACGGCAAGTCACACTTCAGGCGTAGACAACTGCTCGGATTCGGACAGCAGCTTCGCGATAAACAGAAGGTTAAAAGGATGTACGGTGTCCTTGAGAACCAGTTCCGGAGATATTTCAGGAAAGCCGAAACCACTAAAGGCGTTACCGGTGAGATTCTCCTGCAGTTGCTGGAGAGCAGACTCGATAACGTTACCTTTAGATTGGGATTCGCTTCATCCCGGCCCCAGGCAAGGCAGTTCGTACTTCATGGACATATCCTGGTCAACGGCAAGAAGGTGAATATCCCTTCCTACCAGACCAAAAAGGGAGATGAGATCAGCGTTCTGCAGAAGAGCAGAAAGAATCCCCTGATCCTTACAGCTGTGGAAGGCGTTGCCGGGAAAGGCCTGCCTGAATGGCTGAGCCTTGACAGAGAAAATTTGACAGGACAGGTTCTGGAACTTCCCACTCGCGAAGCAATCGCAGTGCCAATTGAGGAATCACTGATCGTTGAGTTGTACTCCAAGTAATATTCCTGCATATCTCAAGGGATTCCAGGGACGAATCAGTTTCGGGCTTAATTATTTAAATCAATGGAGAAAGTATTCATGAAAGGTTTCCAGAAACCCCAGAGGTTAACAGTCGATATGGAGACTTTGACAGATACCTATGGACATTTCACAGCCCAGCCCTTTGAAAGAGGGTTTGGTACTACTGTGGGGAACTCTCTGCGCAGAATCCTTCTTTCCGCAATCGAAGGCGCGGTGATTACCGCCGTCAGAATCGATGGCGTTCTGCATGAGTTTTCAACCCTTACAGGTGTCCGGGAAGATGTCACCAATATCATTATGAACCTGAAACAGATTCCGATAAGGATGCATGTAGATACTTCGAAAACTATCTACCTGAAGAGCTCCGGAAAGGCTTGCGACCTGAAATCCGGAGATATCCAGACCGACCCGGATGTTGAAATTCTCGATCCCGATATCCATATAGCCACGGTTGATGAGAATGTCGAACTGGTGGTGGAAAT
>CAZOGT010000092.1:0-1730 GCA_964579015.1 uncultured Acidobacteriota bacterium
CAGGCGCTCGCTGTTGTCAGGGTCAATATACCTGAGGTAGTACCAGCAGGAGCCTGCCCACTGGGGCATGGTGTTGGTCTCCCTGGTAAATTTCTTCCCTTTCATCTCCTTTTGGAGCCAGGATTTCGGGGCCCTTGACAAGGGCAGGACTGGGTCGGAATCAGCCCCATACCCTCCGGAAGGCTTGAAGTCTTCCATTTCAGGAAGTTCAACCGGCAACTCATCTTCGTCGACTCCGACCACCTCTCCATCCGGGCCGTGCAGTACCGGGAATGGTTCTCCCCAGTAGCGCTGGCGGGAGAAAAGCCAGTCCCTCATCTTGTAGTTGACCTTTCGGGTGCCCAGATTTTCCCTCTCCAGCCACTCGATCATGCTTTTCTGGGCTTCCAGCACGCTCATACCGTCAATGGTGTGGCGGTCACTCGAGGAGTTAACCAGGATTCCATCGCCCGTATACGCTTCCGAGCTGATGTCACCTCCTGAAATGACTTCGATGATGGGCAGGCCGAACCTGGTGGCGAACTCATAGTCGCGCTGGTCATGGGCGGGAACGGCCATGATGGCCCCGGTCCCGTAGGTGGCCAGCACATAATCAGCAATCCAGATGGGAATATTTTTCCCGGTTGCCGGATTTACGGCATAGGACCCGGTGAAGATTCCGGACTTTGTTTTCTGGAGCTCCGTTCTTTCCAGGTCGCTTTTACGGCTTGCTTCATCAACATAGCTCAGTACAGATTCCCTGTTTTCGGAAGTTACTATTTTATCCACCAGTTCGTGCTCAGGAGCCAGAACCATGTAGGTAGCTCCAAAAAGCGTATCGACCCGGGTAGTGAATGCCACTATGGTATCTTCCGGGTGGCCGTCCACTTCGAACACTATCTCGGCTCCCTCGGACCTTCCGATCCAGTTTTCCTGCATCAGCTTGGTGCTGGACGGCCAGTCAACCATTTCCAGGTCCTGGAGAAGCCTGTCGGCGTATTCCGTGATTTTCAGCATCCACTGTTTCATCGGCCTTCTGAAGACCTGGAAGCCCCCCCTCTCGCTTTTCCCGTCAACCACCTCTTCGTGGGCCAGAACGGTTCCCAGTTCAGGGCACCAGTTGACCGGGACTTCAGCCATATAGGCCAGGTCCTGATTCAGCAGCTGCAGGAAAATCCACTGGGTCCAGCGAAAATACCCGGGATCGGTTGTATTGACTTCCCGGTCCCAGTCGTAGGAGAAACCGAGGGATTTCAGCTGTTCCCTGAACCTGTCTATATTTTTAGCGGTAGTTTCAGCCGGATGGGTACCGGTGCTGATGGCATATTGTTCGGCCGGCAGGCCGAAGGCATCCCAGCCCATAGGGTGGAGGACGTTGAATCCTCTCATCCTCTTAAATCTGGCTATGATGTCTGTGGCTGTGTAACCTTCCGGGTGTCCAACGTGAAGCCCGGCGCCGCTGGGATAGGGGAACATGTCAAGCACGAAAAATTTGGGCCTGGAGATGTCAATCTCTTCAGGGGTCCTGAAGGTTTTATTCTTCTCCCAGTATTTTTGCCATTTCTTTTCGATTTCCTGGAAAGGGTACCTTGCCATTATCTTTTTCCTGTCCTATATATGTAAATGGTTTGGGAACATGGTCCCGGCTGAAAGCATTTTATGATATAACCATAAGATCCTGATAATTGACACTTACGGCGGATGTCTGAGCTGTGGTTTTAATTATAGTCGGCCTATTGCTTCAAGTCGAA
>CAZOGT010000092.1:1753-10279 GCA_964579015.1 uncultured Acidobacteriota bacterium
TCCGGGCTGCAGACTTGAATTTGAACAGGAAATGCCTATAATTTACTAATTCAGCCCTGACGTGTATCGGGTTTTTTCCCAGAGTTGAAAACCAGGGATCATAGTTATAAACTATTTATAATTTAAGGGATATATTTAAGGAGTCTCCATACAGGAGCAGGTGTTTTATGGCAAAGAAAAGCATGGTAGCGAAAAATGAACAGCGTAAACAGATGGTAGCGAAGTATCGCTCCAGGAGGCTTGAACTCAAGGCTGTTATGAGCGATATGGAACGTACGCCCGAAGAACGAGCTGAAGCAGGCCGCAAGCTTCGGAAGCTTCCCCGCAATTCATGCCCCAACAGGGTTCGGAGCAGATGTCAGGAAACCGGCCGGGCCCGTGCGGTCTACAGGAAATTCGGCCTCAGCAGGATCGCTTTCCGTGAGCTGGCCCTGGAAGGTGAAATTCCAGGAATTACCAAGGCAAGCTGGTAATACGTTTCCCCGCGATTCTTCCCCGGGTTAGCCCCGGCGGAAGGACCGGTTTTTTTGTCTCCGCCCTGATTGCTGATCCGGGCGGAGATTTTTTTTGTTTTTGTCGGGAGGCTGAAGAATGGGTAAGAGGGACGGCTCGGCCGGCCCTCCCCCTGAATACCGTTTCCGGAAGTTTGTTTTTCTGCAACATCCCTTATCTGAAGACTGATAAAATATTGCCATGAAACGGAAGAGTACGCTGCTTTTATCTTTTTGTTTGGCCCTTGGAGTATTTGTCAATCCTGCTGCTCTTATTGCCCAGGAGCTTGAGAAATCCGCCTATCACCTTTTCCTCGATTATGATTTTGCCGTCACCCTCGAAGTAGTGGAGGATGGAAAGATGGTGACCCCCATCCTCAACCTGATTGCCTTCAGCGGAGGAACCTGGGAGATCACCCCTCCTGACATCAGGATTCTTAATGATAAGGGGGCTTATGCCTCTGACATCCGTTTTTCGATTGATACCGGGGACGGAAGCCAGCCTTACGTTACAACCTATTTGCAGATCAACGGCGGAGACTATATTGGATTCGACCTGGTCGGAGACTTCAGGGATTACAAAGAACCAAAGCTGGCCAGGATCAGATTTGGTGATGAATGGTTCGCCCTGGATCCAGTGGAAGAAGAGGCATTTGAAGCTTTTTTGAACGGATTGAATCTGCTGGACCTTAGAGATCCTGACCTGATAACAGCATTCGAGGCCCTGGATCTTCCTCTTATGGGGAGCAGGGAAGTAGTTGATGAATAGCAGGTTTGAGATTTTGCTGGCAATATCTTTGCTGCTGCCTTTTATAATCGTTCCCCAGGCCTGCGCCCTGGGGAACGATTCCGGTTTTCAGCCCCTCCTGCCAGAGGGTGTGGAGGAACTGACAATTGAGATCCTTCATGCCTATCCTCACGATAGTGAAGCCTATACCCAGGGTTTGCTCTGGGAGGACGGCCGTATTTATGAAAGCACCGGGAGAAACGGGCATTCGGGGATCCGGGTGTACAGGCCCGGAGATGATCCTGGCTCAGTGAGGGCCAGCCTCCCCCGTCAATATTTTGGGGAAGGAATCGCCAAGGTCGGCCCCAGGATATTCATGCTTACCTGGAGATCCGGAAAGGCCTTTGTCTTTGAATCAGGCAGCTTTAAACAGGCCGGGGAATTCAGCTACCGGGGCGAGGGATGGGGCCTGTGCCATGATGGGCGATGGCTGATCATGAGTGATGGTTCGGATACCCTTTCCTACCGTGATCCTGCCACTTTCAATGTCTGGAAAACCCTTCCGGTCCGGATGGGCGATGAGCCGGTTTACGCCCTGAATGAACTGGAATTTGCAGGGGGATTCATTTATGCCAATATCTGGCAGAAAGATTACCTGGTGCGGATAGAACCGGAAACAGGACGGGTGACCGGGGTGATTGATGCTTCGGGCCTTCCCTATAAAAGCAGGATACCCGGGGAAGATGTCCTTAACGGAATCGCCTACATTCCGGAGTCCGATACGTTCCTTCTGACTGGAAAACTCTGGCCTGAGATTTATGAGGTCAGGGTTATTAAAAAGTAATCAGGAACCTTGCTCGAGGTCCGATGAAATATTGACTGCCGCCCGCTTAATGTCTTCCAGCATGGTGTTCAGCTGTTTTTCACCGGGAACCCTGTATACCGGGAAAGAGATGCTGACCGCGGCCACTGCATTTTCTTTAAAGATGACCGGGACCCCGAAACATTGCCCCTCAATCGCGCTTTCCCGGTTGTCATGGCTCCATCCCAGGCTCCGTATCCGGGCATATTCCTGTCGCAGATGGGTTTCGTCGAGGATGGTTTTTTCCGTCAGGCGGAGCATCCCGAAACTGTTGAGCAGCCGTTCCTGCATCTCTTCATCCTGGAAGGCGGCAATGGCTTTTCCCAGGGAACTGGCGTGGGGCGGAATTATCGCCCCGATTCGGTTACTCATCCTTATAAGGTGGGGGCTCTCCATGACTTCCACTACTTCAATATGCGTTCGGAAACGTACTCCCAGGCTGACGGTTTCTCCGTAGCGGCTCCGGAGTTTCCTCATGTGCGGCAGGGCTGCGGCCCTTATCCGTTCCGGGGTCAGTTCAGAGGAGCAATCCAGCCCGGCGCCGGAAGGGCTGTACCTGCCCGCAGTATCACGCGTAACGTGGCCACTGATCTGCATCGTATACAGGAACCGGAAAGCAGAAGTTTTATTGATGCCTGTTTTACGCGTGATGTCGCTTAATCCCAGGGGGGAACGCTCTACCCTGAGCAGATCAAGGATCTTAAGGGCGTTGCTTACCGCCCTTGAAAAGTAGCGGTCTTCTTTTTCCGGAATTTGATTGTTCTTCATATTTCACCTGTTTTGGAATAGGGTAGTTTCAGGCCGGGAACAGCGCTCCTGTATGTCAGGCTTTTTCTCCGCCTGTGAGTGAAAATCCCAGGGCGGTCAGCAGCATAACCGCGGTTCCGACTGCTCCGATCAGGATTTCTTCAACACTGCACTGCCACCATGCTTCTCCCCTGACGAATGTCCCCCAGGAAATGACGATTATGCTGGCCGCAATCGCGGTTATTCCCTGCCAGGGCTTTAATCTCCGGGAAACCAGGGCCAGCAGGAACAGGCCGAGAATTCCTCCCCCGAAAATTCCTGAAATCTGCCACCACGTATCCAGGGCGCTTTTGGCCCTGATCATCATCAGCGCAAACCCGGTTCCCAACACCCCCCAGAATACGGTAGTCAGGCGGAGAACAAGGACCTGTGCCCTGTCAGTGCTGTCCGGCCTGAAATATCTTTTGTAGATATCCAGCATGGTTACCGTAGCTGAGCAGTTAAGGGCGGAATCAACCGTGCTCATCGCTGCCGCCAGGATTGCCGCGATGATCAGGCCCTTCACGCCTGCCGGTATTTCATTCACAATAAAAAACGGAAAAACCTGGTCTCCCTTGGTGACCGATTCGGCGAGCTGGTTGGCGTCTCCGGAATAGAAGGCCCACAGGGTCGTTCCCAGGAAGAGGAACAGCGCGGTCATCGGCAGATAAATAAGAGCTGAAATCCAAAGGGAACGGGTAGCTTCCTTTTCTGATGACGCGGCAGCATACTTTTGTACGTAATTCTGGTCGGCAATCAGATTGCGGAGGTTCTCAGTGACTCCGTAGATGATCATCACCCAGACCGTCCTTGATTCCAGGGAGAAGGAAAGGTCCCCAAGGCTGAATTTTCCGGCTTCCACTGCCCGGGAGATCAGGGGTTCCGGGCCGGAGAGAACATGCCACCCGAGAAAACCGGCACAGAAAATTCCTCCGCCGATCATGATGGTGGACTGCATGACATCGGTCCAGACAACAGCCTCCATTCCTCCAAGCAGCGTATAGATGATGGTTACCGTCCCCAGGATCAGGATCAGGTATTCGATGGGCAGGGGCACAAAGGTGCTCATCAGCATCGCGGCCAGGTAAAGAATCACCGCGCTCCTGCCCACCATGTAGAGGAGGAATGAAACCGCCCCGTAGAACCTCGCCCACCTTCCAAGCCTCTCCTCCAGGAAGGAGTAGACTGAGACGAGTTTCATCCTACGGTAATAGGGGACCACGTATTTGCATGTGAACCAGGTTATGGGGGGGATGGTCAGGGCGAATATCAGGGGGTGCCAGTTGGAGTCAAAGGCCTTGCCCGGGGTCGCTATGTAGGAAATGCTGCTGGTGTAGGCGCTCATGATGGCCAGGCCGACCGCCCAGGACGGCAGCCCCCGGCTGGCTACCATGAATCCGTCGGCAGTGTTGCTTTTGCGGATAAAATACCATCCCATTACGACCAGTACAGCCCCGTACAATATCAGCACAGAGAGATCAATCCATCCTAAACCGCCCATGGCTATATTCCTTGTCTTGACCCGCATTTCTTACCAGCTTGCTGCTGGCTAGGAAAACCGGTGAGAAATGCGGGTTAGCATTAGCAACCTTTATTTTTCCAGTTCCGCATATTTTAGCTTATCTGGAATAGTGAAACTATCGTTTCGTATATAAAATCTAGTTTTATTTTAAAGAATTTTTGTTCTAACATTGTCAGATGAGATTTGATGGAATCTATATTGCCCCGGTTACACCGGTTAATGATGAAGGGTCTATAAACTGGGCCGTATACGAACAGCTTTTATCCTTCCTCCTGGAAAGAGGCGTTGACGGGTTCTGCATTGGGGGGGGGACCTCTGAATACATACATTTCAGCCTTGAAGAGCGGAAACAGCTTTTTGACACTGCTTCCGCAATCATCCCCAGGGGAAAGAGGCTCTTTGCGGCCATAGGGGCGTCCTCCTTTTCGCGGGTGATGGAACTGGGCGCCCATGCCGACAGGCTCGAGGCTGACGCGGTTCTTCTGCCCATGCCTCATTTTTTCACCTATTCGCAGGCGGACCTGGGGGAGTTTTGCCGGCAGGTCAGCCGGGGCCTTGATTCCCCGGTCCTGCTCTACAACCTGCCTTTTTTTACCAATCCGCTCGACTTTGAGACCTCGGCCAGGCTCCTGGAAGAGGAGGACGGAATCGTGGGAATCAAGGACAGCAGCGGCGAGACGGAAAGGTTCGCGCTTTACGTCAATCGTTTCGCGGGGAGGCCGGGAAAAGAGATATCCCTTCTAATCGGCCAGGACCCGTTCGCCTATGACGCCCTCAATGCCGGCTGGCACGGAATTATCTCCGGTCTGGGATCCCTTTGCCCTGAACTGCTGGTTACCCTTTTCCGCAGTTTCAGCAGGGGCGATCATGAAACTGCCGGGCATTGCCAGGCCATGATCCGTGAAATGAACATTCAGATAAGCGCCCTTCCCATACCCTGGGCCATCAGGTTCGGACTGGAGACCCGCGGATTGGACTGCGGCCCCCAGGCAATACCTCTATCCGGGGAGAGGCGGAAGCAGAAACGGGATTTTCAGGCCTGGTTTGATGAATGGATGGAGAATAATTCCGCTGTCTGGCAGAATGGGAGCTGAGCTTTTTCCCGCAGAACGGAGCGCATTGAAGCCAGTTGACCCCTGGCCCGCATCCTTCGTCAGCCGGCTGCTGAAGCAAAGGTCATTAGGAATCTGAAAGCCTGCCTGGTACCGCGGGCCTGGAGTGAACGGCGGATCAGAGGCGCCTGTTAAGGAAAATGGCTATGAACAAAAAAGCGATAATGGTTTCCTGCGGACTGGTCCTGGGGCTTGGCTGGGCCCTGCGGGGCCACTTCGGCCACCAGTGGGGGGCTTCCTGGGCAGGGCTGCTGCTGAGCCTGGCCATACTGGCCTTTGCCAACCGGGCTGACTGGACATCACGGATGCCCGTGCTGGCAGCCCTGGGCGCCCTTGGATGGTCGGTCGGGGGCACCATGAGTTACGGGATTATCGTTGGCTACGGGCGCGGAGATGGATTTCCGGATGTTTATTACGGGCTGGCGATGCTTTCGGTTGTCGGGTTTCTCTGGGGCGCGGTCGGGGGAGGATTTCTGGGACTCGGCCTGGAGACTGCCGGTGAAAAACGACCTGACTGGATTTCCCTGGTGACCCGCATGGCAGCCTGTGCCTGGGTTTTTTACGGGGTCCTGATCGGGGTGCTGGAGCTGAAGATGACCCCGCCGCGTTCAGAAGCCTGGGCCGGATGCCTGGGCGCTGCCGTTGCCCTGCTCCATTACCTGTACCGCAATGGATATTTCCGGGCCCTGCGGGTAGCACTCTGGAGCGGTCTGGGCGCAGGCTTCGGGTTTGCCCTGGGAAATTTCCTGCAGACCGCGGGAGGGGCTTCCGGCCTGGCCTTCAACTGGTGGAATGTAATGGAATTCAGCCTTGGGTTCTGCGGGGGGATGGCGGCCGCCTGGGCGGTATACTCCACTGAATGGCCGGTGATTGATGTCAAAAACCGGGTCGGAAACTGGACCGCCCTGGTTTTCATCATGCTCGGCATCCCGGGTATCAACCTGATGATGACCTTCGACCAGATTAAATTTATTGAGGTAGCGGAAAAAGCAGGTTTTGCCGACCCGGCCGGATACGCACAGCTGCAGCCGCTGCTGGGAGGAGTAGTCACAGCTGTCCTGGCCGTTGCAGGGGTTATTGCCTGGATGAGATATGAACGCCGAAAATCGAGCAATCCGGGAAGCATGGTTTTCCTATTTCTCTGCCTGCAGATGTTCGGCTATATCCTCTTCAGTTACCTTAAGAAAAGCGTGTTCTGGGGATTCGGCGGACTCCAGCTGGAACAGTTTCTTTATCTGCCGATAGCACTGGCGGTTGTGGCGCTATGGTATTTCCGTTCCAGGGGGAAAAGTCCCGTGTTCGAAAAACTGCAACTGGAGCCTTTCCGTTACTGGGCCTCAGCATATATCATGATCCTCCTGGTAATCGCGGCACTGGCCCTGATCTCCATCAATTTGCATGATGGGCTGACCGGGACCCAGTACCGGTTTTGATCATTCGGGCCGGCCCTGGTAATTTTTGAATGGGCTGTCAACGGCCCCGGGAGAAATGAGGGGCTGGAAAGGGACCACCATGATGAACAGGGGAAGCTGTCTGATAGTAGTTCTTCTTTTTTGCGCCCTGGGTTATCCCGGTTATGGCCGGGACGGGACCCCGCAGCTGGTGGAGGTTGCAAAGATCTGGGACCAGGCTCAATACAACTCTTTCGTGGACCTGGTCCGCTTCGATGGACAATGGTTCTGCACGTTCAGGGAGGGGCAGCGTCACGTCTACGGTGAAGACGGCACCATTCGCGTTATCAGGAGCCCTGACGGAGTCACCTGGAATTCAGCCGCCCTCCTGGAGGAAGAAGGTATTGATTTAAGGGACCCGAAGATAAATGTGACTCCTGACGGAAGGCTGATGCTGGTGATCGGGGGCTCGGAATATGACGGAAGGGAGCTGGTATCCCGGCAGCCCAGGGTCTCCTTTTCCGCTGACGGGATCGACTGGTCTCCCCTGCAGAAGGTTCTGGAGAAAGGTGACTGGCTCTGGAGAGTCACCTGGTTCGAGGGTACTGCTTACGGTGTCTCTTATGTTCATGGAGAAGAAGACTGGCTGGTTAAGCTCTTCCGCAGCAGCGACGGCATTGAATATGACCTGGTGACCCTCCTTGACGTGCACGGATCCCCCAATGAAACAACGCTCCGCTTCCAGCCGGATGGAGAAATGATCGCCCTGGTCCGGAGGGAAGGCGGGAACAGGCACGCCTGGATCGGGACCAGTTCGCGCCCGCCGTACACTGAATGGTCCTGGAGGGACAGCGGACACCGGATCGGGGGACCGAACTTCATAATCCTGCCCGGGGGCGGCATGTGGGCTTCGGGACGCTCCTATGGGGAAGAAACCAGGACGGTCCTGGCAGAATTCACCAGGGAATCATACGAACCGGTCATAACGTTCCCCAGTGGAGGGGATACCAGCTATCCGGGAATGGCGTGGCACGAGGGTATGCTGTGGGTGGCCTATTACAGCTCTCATGAAGGCAAGGCTTCCATTTACCTGGCAAAAGTGACTCTGCCGGAATAAGGCTCCTGCCTATCCCTGGAATCACCTGCAGCTTTTTTCGGATATCCGGCTTGACCGACATTTTTTCTCCTGGGTTTTCCCCCGTCCGGCAGGGAGAAACTGCGGGCTACGCTCTCCTGTCCATCATTTCGTAGTAACCGGCAAATCTACCTTTATAGTCCTGGATAGCGACAAAATATGATTTGATGAAACCGTCCTCGCCCCGCAGGGTGATACTCTGCTCCCCGGCTTCAAGGCGCCCCGCGATCTCGTGGATCTTGCTGACTGAATCCCTTTTGTGGCAGTCAAGGAGTGACCGTCCCGTCAAGTCCGTATGCTGGTCCCGGGCGGCGCGGTTCATGTAGAGGATGATCTGGTTTTCATCAACAGCGACAATCGGCTTCGGCAGTGATTCCAGGATGGCTTCAATAATGTCTTGTCTGTTCATCTGGGATCATTGTACAGGGTTATCCGGGAGACTGCACCAGAAAAACCGGAAGGAGGCGGTGACAGTGGCCGGAAAACTGAAGTGTAATCGG
>CAZOGT010000093.1:0-10201 GCA_964579015.1 uncultured Acidobacteriota bacterium
CGCTCCGTTTGACGGTCTTATCAAAACAGAAATCTGAATTTTAATCCTATTAATGATACGATTTCGATTGAACTATAAACAATCAGAAATTTTATTGTGCTTACCGCTAATTTATCATATATATATCAGATAGATAGATTAATTTCTTCAATTTAATTTTTACTATGCAAATCAAAAATTTTGACACCTTGACTAATTTTCTCACATATTATAGAATAATAACTAAGTGAAATTAATAGTTTTTGTTTTAAATAAAAAGCAAAAATAATATTGAATCGAAAGGACAGACGCAATGAATAAGGAAAAGGAAAATTTCGAAGAAAAAATGGAAGCAGAGATAAAGAAACTGGACACGAAGCTCTCTGAAATTCAAGCTGAACTGGAAAAGGCAAAGGAAGAAAGCCGGCCTGAATACGAGAAGGCAGTGGCGGAACTTAAGGAAAAACGGTATGCCCTGGAAGTGAAGATGCGGGAATTGAAAAAATCCGGAGACCAGGCATGGAGTGAACTGAAGTCCGGTATAGAGTCTGCATACCGCGAAATAAGGGATGCCGCTGACTCAGCTGCTGCCAAGTTTTAAGGAAGGAAGGTTTGTTGTGTTACGAAGCCTGAATTCATTGAAAGATTTAAATATCCGCGCTACGGACGGGCCCATCGGCCATGTGGAGGAATTTTTCTTTGACGACCAGTCCTGGGAAATCAAATACCTGGTTGCCAGGACCGGCAACTGGCTGGTAGGCAAAAAGGTCCTGATCGCGCCGCCTGCGTTTGGCACCCCCAACTGGGAAAATCAGAGTTTTCCGATTCTGCTGAGCAAAGAGGAGATTGAAAACAGTCCTCCCATCAGAGAGGACAGGCCCGTGTCAAGGCAGGCACAGGCAGACCTTCACGATTTCTACGGATGGCCGGGCTACATATATGATCCTTTTCCAGCCCCTCTGGCCCCGGTCCCGAAAGAGACATTCGAAGAAGCCGAGAAGGGGGATCCCCGCCTGCGGAGTACGAGAGAGGTGGAGGGTTACCATATCGAGGCCTCTGACGGCGATATCGGGCATGTAGAGGAATTCATCGTTGATGACGAGGAATGGATCATCCGTTATGTCGTAATCGACACCCGCAACTGGCTGCCCGGAAAGAAAGTGCTGATTGCGCCGGAGTGGATCGAAAACGTCGACTGGCCGTCAGGCAAGGTGCAGGTCGCTCGTGACAGGGAAACGATAAAAGACAGCCCCGAGTTTGATCCGTCCAGAACAGTCAACAGGGAGTACGAAACCCGCCTCTACGACTATTACGGTCGCCCCAAATACTGGAACAGGTAGTCAATGAATGTTGAAAAAAAAGGGCCGGTCAGAAAACCGGCCCTTTTCAGCAGGGTATTTCAAAAGCCTGATTGCTTCCGGATGCGGCCCGCAAAAGCATGTCATGCAGCCGTTCACCGGGATTCCTGATTACCGCCTGCCGCTGCGTTTCCGGCCGCGGGGGCTGAAACTTTTCGCGCGGGAAGAACGTCCGCCGTTTCCACCGCCGAAACCCTTCGGAGCGGCCATGCTGGAATGAACCGCCTCTTCGCAATGAAAGGCGTGCCCCATTTCAGTGGGCACAGCCTTGCCGAGCAGGCGCTCGATATCCCGCAGGTTGCCCCGGTCCTCGGCACAGCAGAAGGAAATGGCGTCTCCGCTGGCCCCGGCACGGGCGGTCCGTCCTATCCGGTGAACATAGGTTTCAGCCTCCATCGGCAGGTCGTAATTGATAACGTGGGTAATATCGTCCACGTCCAGGCCGCGGGCAGCCACATCAGTCGCAACCAACACCCGGAAATGGCCTCCCTTAAACCCGTTCAAGGCCTTGGTACGCGCAGCCTGGGTCTTGTTTCCGTGGATCGCGGTACCGCTGATGCCCGCCGCGCAAAGCTTCTGGGCCACCTTGTTGGCGGAGTGCTTCATCTGGGTGAAAATCAGGGCCTTGTTGATTCCAGGACCATCCAGCAGGGAGACCAGCAGGGCCTCCTTGTTCTTCTTTCCCACGAACATCACCTTTTGGGAAATGCTCTCAACCGCCGGCTTTCCAGGGGTTATTGTCACCCGGACCGGATTGCGGACCATGGTGTTGGCCAGCTGCTCCATCTTCGGGGCCATGGTTGCTGAAAAGAAAAGGGTCTGGCGTTTATCCGGAATCCGGGCCAATACCTTCCTGATGTCTGGGATGAATCCCATGTCAAGCATCCTGTCGACCTCGTCCAGGACAAAAATTTCAACCTTTTCCAGGTGGATATGTCCCTGCTCCATAAGGTCCAGCAGGCGGCCGGGAGTAGCCACCAGTATATCGATTCCCCGTACCAGTGCCCTGACCTGGGGCCCCTGGTTGACGCCGCCGAAAATCACACTGTGGGTAAGGGGAAGAAAACGGCCATAGGACTTGATGCTCTCGCCTATCTGAGCCGCAAGTTCGCGAGTCGGAGCCAGAATAAGGGCCCGGGGAGTTCCCGGCCAGGGCTGGCGGCGGTTGCCGGAAAGCAGCTGCAGAATCGGAAGGGCGAAAGCCGCGGTCTTGCCGGTCCCGGTCTGGGCTGTCCCCAGCAGGTCCCGGCCATTCAGCAGGTGCGGAATGCACTCCTCCTGTACAGGGGTCGGTGTAAGATATCCTTCAGCAGCCACTGCCTTTTTAATCTCCGGAATCAGGGTGCTGAATGCACCCTCAAGAAGCTGGGATGGTGACTGTTTGATGGACTGGTCAGTGTACGCGCCTGGCGCGAATGCGTGTTCTTTCATATTTTTCCTGAGTCCGGGTTTCTACAAATCTCTACCCGCCGGACACGTGGAAAAGAAAGGACCGCATTGATTGCGGCTAATGATTCATCCCTCTCATAAAAGGGAAATGTTGTGTAAAATGGTAAGAAATCACTCCGAAAAGCTCAGGGCACCTGCCCTTCAAACTCTCTTCAGGAGAGATCTTTGAGTTGCATTATACAGGAAGTGGTGCCGGAGCTCAAGTAAAATCAGGGTTTGAGGGATTCCGGGGGAGGCAACAGGCCCTTCGCGCCCCGAGCATTACAATGCTTCCGGGAACCTTATACTGGGAGAAGGGCTGGCACGCCAACGGCCAAGGCCGCTATTCTTCAAAAACAAGCCCTTCAGGATCAGCACCCAGTTCTTTGAGGGCGGCAAGAATGTCTTCCACAAATTCCGGTGGCCCGCACACATAAAAGTGCTGATCAAAGTCCTCGATGTTGTCTTTCAGGAAAGTCTTATCGATTCTCCGCGCCAGGTAGCCGGGGGCTTCCTCATCAGTCAGCGTCAGAAAGAGATCTCCAGGCCTGCCCGCAAAAATCGATTCCTTCAATTCATTCTCAAGGATAATGTCGCCGGATGTCTTGTTGCTGAACATAAGCCGGGCCTCTTTTTCACGACCTTCTACCAGAAGCTGCCTGAGAATTGCGATGAATGGAGTAATCCCCGCACCGCCGGCTATAAAAGTCCCCCGGCCTTTGTACCTTATGGCCCCCCATGGCTCGCCAATGATGATTTTGTCTCCACTTCTGCACTGGTGTATCGCTTCCGTGAACCCCTTGCCTTCAGGATACTTCTTAATTATGAACTCCAGGTTCTCGTCAGAGGCAAGCGAGGTGAATGTGAAAGGCTCCCTTTCGCCTTCCATCGATTCCAGCTTCAATCCAATCTCCGTTGCCTGGCCGGCGGAAAACTCGTAACCTGCCGGTTTCTCGACCACGAAACTCCTGACGTCGTGGGTGACTTCCCCGGTATCGATAACCGTTACTGTATATTCTCTTTGCTGATCACTCATTCCCTTCCTCCTGTTTCGGTTAGCTGTAATAGCAGGAGGGACCTTTAAACAGGCCCCCGGGCCGCATTCCCGGAAAATGTTTCTGAAAACGTACCGGCCGCGTTTTGGTCTTTCCCTTGCCGGGATATTCTGCCATTCTACCTTATCTCCGTACAGGTCTCCCGCTTTTCCTGGAAACATGTGGTCTCTCAGGACATGAATGCCGCGATGGGTCCGGCCGGGGGCCCTGGTCAGAAACTATCGCTGTTGATTCCTCTTACAGGTTTATTGATAATGGACCAATACACTAAAAAAAAACCAGTGAGCTTTTTTTGCCCGGGAACAAAGGGCTGAAGGGACGTCCAGATAAACAGGAGGTTGTCCGATGAGTTTTGTAACTGATTTCGAGCCAGGCATCTTGTGGAAGCATTTCGATCGCATCCTCGCCATACCGCGCGGCTCCAAAAATGAAGACAGGATGAGACAGTATATCCTCGATTTCGCCGGGGAGAAGGGTCTGGAAACCCTGACCGACAAGGCGGGCAACGTGGTGGTGAAAAAAGGCCCTACTGAAGGCCGTGATGAAAATCCGGTAATCCTGCAGGGGCACATGGACATGGTCAATGAAAAAAACGCCGACGTTGATCACGACTTTGAGAATGACCCCCTTGTTCCGAGGCAGGATGGCGACTATCTCTATGCAACCGGGACCACTCTCGGATCGGACAATGGAATCGGGATGGCCGCGGCCCTGGCCCTCCTGGAGGATGATGAAGCCGAGCATTCCGGGCTGGAATGCCTTTTTACCGTTGACGAGGAAACCGGGCTTACGGGGGCGGCAGCCCTGGAGCCGGGGATGCTCAAGGGAAAGCTCCTGATCAACCTCGACTCGGAAGAAGAAAATGCCGTTACTGTCGGCTGTGCCGGAGGGGGCGGACAGGACCTCACCCTGGAGCTTGAACCGGCCAGGCAGCCGGGCCAGGCAAGTTATGAAATCAGGCTGTCCGGACTCAAAGGCGGCCACTCAGGAGTGGACATTCACCTGCAGCGGGGCAATGCCGTTAGCCTCCTGGCCCGGCTCCTGAACGAAATACCGGACAATTTTTCCCTGCGGCTGGTCGACCTGAAGGGCGGAAACATGCATAACGCCATTCCCCGGGAAGCCACGGCCGTCTTTTCCGATTTAAAAGAAAAGACTGAAGCCATCAGGACCAGGCTGAATGGAGTATTCCAGGATATCAAGTCCGAATTCAGGAGCGTGGAACCCGATATCAGGATGGATATCAGCATGGGAGACGCCCCTGAGAAGGCGTTTTCCCTGGATTCCTCGGCCCGGGCGGTGAAGCTGCTGCTTGCAATACCGCACGGAGTGTCAGCCATGAGTTATGACATCCCCGACCTGGTCGAGACCAGCTGCAACCTCTCTTCGGCAAAAATCAGGGACGGCAAGCTCCTGGTCCATGTCAGCAGCCGGAGTTCCACCGCCTCGGCCCTCTATGCCCTGCAGCGAAGGATCTGCGCCATCTCCTCCCTGGCTGGGGCTGCCAACAACATCCTGGACGGATACCCCGGGTGGAGGCCTGACCTTGATTCAGAGCTGTTAAAGACAGCCAGGGAAGCCTACGTGGAGGTTTCCGGAAAGGAGCCGGAGGTGTATGCCATCCATGCCGGGCTGGAATGCGGAATTATCAAGGAAAAATATCCCGACCTGGACATGGTTTCAATCGGCCCGCAGATTGAGTTCCCGCATTCACCGGATGAACGGGTACTGATCCCTTCGGTTAACGATTTCTACAATGTCCTGAAGGTCATACTGCGAAAGATCGCGGAATGAGAATCCAGGGGCGGGCGGATGTCGCCCCTGGAATGCAACACAGGGGGCCTGTCCTGTATCAGCATGCCCCGGGGAATACTTACTCCAGGATCATCAGGGCATCGGCGACAGGCCTTTCCCCGCTCACATCCGAAGGTGAATTCACGACCGAACCATTCAGGTACATGGTGGTGGATCCCCCGCCATCCAGGTTGATGGCATAACGGCATCCCAGGGACAGCATCAGGTCAGTCAACTCATACAGGTCCATCCCTATGCTCCGGCCCGGCTGCCTTCCATCCACGACCACAAAAATCCAGTTGCCGCGAGCGTCTATCCCGACAGCGGTGCGGGGATGGCGGGTGGTGTCAAAGTCTTCGCTCAGCTTTTCCACCTGGTACTCCCGCATTGGTTCTCCGTCAATGATCATCAGCCCGGCGCCTCCCACCAGGTAATCCATCTCCTGCCAGTCCCGGTTCCCGCCATTCTCAGGGTGTACCGGCCTGAACTCATAGCCGATTTCCACGGAAAGGCCGATCTCAAAAGGCCCGGCCTCCTTTGCGGCATCAACACCGTAGGAAAGGACATACCCGTTTTCAGGGATCAAGGCGTTGCCCCTGGAATGAAAATCCGCAATCCGGCCGTTCTCAACAATGATTTCCAGCCCTCCGGGCGCAGCAAGGGTAGTGGCATTGAAGACAGGAGTATACAGGAGCAGGTAATTGCGGTTCCGCACCGTGTTGACCATGTGGATATGCTCTTCCCTGTCCCCGATCCTGGCAGTCCAGTCCATCTCCAGCTGGTCCATCAAAAACTCTTTTCCGCTTTCCTTCCAGCCCAGTACCGCCCTCGGAAGCCGGGGGACACCGTACCAGTCTTCATTGATCTTGAGCATCCCGGCAGGAATCCCGGCGAGGCTTTCCTCCATTACGAAAAAGCTGGCATTAATGGCCATAAGGGCATTTTCCCGGGAGCTTATTGCCGAGACGGTCTCCCTGCCGAGGCTGAACCTTCGGGCCTTGGCCAGGACGATTCTCCCCTTCCCCGGCTCAAACCTGGTGATGTGTACCGAATTGGGCCCGTCCGTGATCCGGTGCTCATAGTCGACGGCTGCAGGGGGATCAAAGGAACTGTAACAGGAAATCCAGCCCCCTGTGCTGACCAGAAGGAGCAACAGTGTAATGAGAGCAACCGGTCTTGATTTGTACATATCTGTTCAGCCTGGATTATGAGCGGTTTCTTCTGAAATCATAACATGACAAAAACAAAACAGAGTCCCAAAATGCATGATTCAGGATTCTTCCAATCCGCCACCTTGAACATCCGGCTTTCTTTTTCGTATAATTATTGAATAAATATTCACTAATTGAAGCGGAGAAATTTCACCCATGGATTCAAAAAAGGTAATTTTAGCGTACAGCGGAGGGCTTGACACCTCCGTAATTCTCAAATGGCTCCTGGAGCGAGGCTATGAAGTCATCGCCTATATTGCGGATGTCGGGCAGGAAGAAGACTTTGCGGCTGCCAGGGCCAAGGCCCTCCGGATTGGGGCCTCCAGGGTGTATGTTGAGGACCTGAGAAGGGATTTTGTCGAAAATTACATATTCCCTGCCTTCAAGGCCAACGCGCTGTATGAAAGCCGTTACCTGCTGGGTACCGCCCTGGCCCGGCCGCCCATAGCCAAACGGCAGATAGAAATAGCCTTAGAGGAAGGTGCCGGGTATGTTTCCCACGGCGCGACCGGGAAAGGCAATGACCAGGTCCGCTTTGAACTCGCCTACTACGCGCTGGAGCCGAAAATCAGGGTAATAGCCCCGTGGAAAATGCCTTCCTTCCTCAATGAGTTCAAGGGGCGTCCCGACATGATAGCCTACGCTGAAAAGCACGGGATTGACGTCAAGGTTACGGCCGGCAAACCCTACAGCGAGGATGACAACCTCCTGCATATCAGCCATGAAGCAGGAATCCTGGAAGACCCTTCAGTGGAAGCGGAGAAGAATGTTTATTCAAAAACCGTTGACCCGGAAGATGCCCCGGACAAGCCGGCCAGGATCTCCATAGAGTTCAAGGACGGGATTCCGGTCAAGGTCAGGAACCTCGAAGACGGGACTGAAAAGAGCGATTCCCTGGAACTCTTCCTCTACCTGAATGAGCTGGGAGCGGCCAACGGAATCGGCCGCATCGATATCGTTGAGAACCGGTATGTGGGAATCAAGTCCCGCGGCGTCTACGAGACTCCCGGCGGAACGATCCTGCACCTTGCCCATACCGATATCGAGGGCATTGCCATGGACCGGGAAGTCATGCGGCTTCGTGACATGCTGTCAGCCAAGCTGGCCGAGCTGATCTACAACGGCTTCTGGTTCAGCCCCGAAATGGACTTCCTCCGCTCCGCCATTGACAAGAGCCAGGAGGTCATCGACGGCACGGTCAACCTCAAGCTCTATAAGGGAAACGTCTTTGTCCTGAGCCGGGAAAGCCACAGCTCCCTCTATGACCAGGACCTCTCCAGCATGGATATCGAAGGCGGATTCAACCAGCAGGATTCCGAGGGATTCATCAGGATCAACGCCATCCGGCTGATGGCCCACCATGCCATCCTGAAAAAACGCAAGGAGAACGGAAAGGGTTGATGGCTGCCGGTCAGGGCTGCGGGGCAAAAAAAGGGACAAAAGGGACAAAAGGGACTATAGGGACTGGAGGACTGGATCGACCTGCCTCTCTGAATCCACGGTCCCGAGCCTGCTTAAAATCCCTGGATATCAAGGTTGGTAAGCCCAACCTCCTTTGCCCAATTGACAGCATCCCGGTATTCCCTCCGGTCAATCCGGCGGTTGATTTCAGGATAGAGGGAAGCCTTGTACATCGGGTGATACTGGGACATGATGTTCAGGTAAGTGTCCTTGGGCAGGTTGTCCGCGATCCAGCTGATGACATCCCTGGTCCCGCTGACATTATTGGGCATCACCAGGTGCCGGATCATCAGGCCCCGGTACATCAGCCCGTCCGGGGCCGGCCTGGCCGTACCTACCTGCCGCTGCATCTCCAGCATCGCCTTTTTGGCTGCCTCCGGGTAGGAATCGGCTCCATCAGAATACTTTGCGGCCATCTCCGGGTCGGAGTACTTGAAATCAGGAAGGTAAATATCAACCACCCCGTCAAGATACTCAAGGATCTCCACCTTTTCCCAGCCGCAGGTATTGTAGACCAGGGGGAGCCGGAGTCCGCGGGAAGCGGCAATGTCCAGGGCCAGCAGGATATGGGGCGAATAGTGGGTGGGGGTCACGATGTTAATGTTGTTGCATCCCCGTTCCTGGAGGTCCAGCATCATGGCAGCCACGCTTTCAGGAGTTTCATAGCGGCCCACCCCTGAATGGCTGATCTGCCAGTTGATGCAGAATACGCAGCGCAGGCTGCAGTTGGACATGAAGATGGTTCCGGAACCCTTCCCTCTCGACAGGGGGCGCTCCTCCCCGTGGTGGGGATTATAGGAATTGACCTCGATGCGTCCCGTGGAGCCGCAGTCCCCCCTCTCTCCCGCCAGGCGGTTGGTTTCGCATTCCCGGGGGCAGAGGCTGCACTTCTCCATCATCTGCCAAAGTTCCTCGCCCCGGCGCTTCAGTTCCCCCCGGGCGTGCAGTTCCACATATGGTGGAATGAATCCGGGACCGGATGATGAGCCGCGTCTGTTTCGATTGCTGTTCATAACTGCGGGCGCCTCCCTGTTCAATCCTTCTCCCCTGCAGAAAAGGGAGAAGAGCGAAGCTGTCGGCAGGATGGCTTTGGCCCCCCTCCAGGCTGCTGAAAAAAATTCCTTTCTCGTAATGCGAGGCATTGTCATTCTCACCATGGCCGGTATCTCTACTGGAAAGGAACCGCTGCCAGGACTTCCTTCACAGCCGGGACCTTGGGATCATCCGGAAAATTCTCCAGGAAGTCTTCCAACTCCTCAACCACGCTCTCCCTGGATCCCATGATGCGGAATATTTCAGCCGTGAGGATCTGGGGCTGGGAAAAATGCTGCGGGTCAATAGTCCTGGCCTTGACCAGCTGATCCAGGGCCATGGAAAATTCCTCCAGCTGAAAAAGCGCCATTCCCAGCTGGGTGCGCGGCTGGGGGTCATCCGGCCTGATCAGGATGGCCTTCCCGTACAAATCCCTTGCTCCGGCCGGATCTCCCTTCAGCAGCAGTATTGTTCCCAGGTCTGCCAGGGCCCGGTAGGAGTTGGGGTCAATTTCCAGGGATTTCCTGAAATACTTTTCAGCATCATCCAGGTTGCCTTCGGTATGCTGAATCATCCCCATGTGCTCCCAGGCCTCCGCGTATCCGCTGCTCTCCTTCACCGCGTCTTCAAATTCCCCGAAGGCCTTTTTACCATTGCCCCTGCTGAACTCCCTGGAACCTTTTTCAAAGGCCTTGGCCGCCTTGTCCGAAACCTTATCCCTTTCAACCGGCTCAATGGTCTCCCCCTCAGGAACAAAATCGAATTCCAGCTTCAATTTCCCATCCGCATCGGCCTCCCCAGGTGAAATCGAAACCGTTTTCTCCATGTACCCGAGATCAGGAACAGCACACGTCAACTTGTATGTTCCCGGTGCCAGGTCTTC
>CAZOGT010000094.1:0-10069 GCA_964579015.1 uncultured Acidobacteriota bacterium
CTCGATTTCATGAAGGTCAGCCGGGGAAAGGTAGATCCCGAGTTTGATTCCCGCTGCCCGGCAGGCATCGGCGAGCTCCTGAACCACGTCACCTTCACCGTTCCTCCAGGGGCTGTTCTTTACTGAATGCCCCGTATACCGGCTTGGCCACAGGCAGAATCCGTCATGATGCTTGGCTGTTAAGATCACCATCTTCATCCCGGCGTCATTCATCACCTGAACCCATTGCCCGGTATCAAGGCTCTCAGGGTTGAAAACAGCCGTATCTTCCTTGCCTGTTCCCCACTCCCTGCCGGTAAAGGTGTTAACCCCGAAATGAATGAAGGCCTCAAACTCGTTTTTTTGCCAGGAATACTGCCTGTCGGAAGGTGTGACGGTAACTGCTTTCCTGATTATTGCATCCAGGTCGTCACTTTCTTCGATCTTGACAATATTGGTGGCCGGGGATTCGGAAGAGCATGCTGCAGAGGCAAGAAAGAGAAGAAGGATCAGGGCTGCGGTCAGCAAAAAGGAGGGATTTCTCATGATTTAAGGCGGATTATATCCGCTGCTCCAGTATTAAAACCACCACGTTATTCCACAATCCCAGGCGCAGCCGGTGCCTTTTGCCCCAGCTGACCCCGTTCCCGTTTCCCCGGCCTCCACCAGGAGCAGGATGCTCCTGGAAATCCTGGATGGATCAGTTGGCAAAGGGGGCGGACAATATCAGCGCCCCCTTTGCCTGAAATCACTGGGACAGTTGCCTGTCTTGCTACTTGGCAGTTCCCGGTACCGGGGGATCGGTTGCCGCGATCATATCCGGGTAGCTTTTCTCCAGGTCGACCTCATCAGGGCCAAGAGAAGTATCGGAAGACATCATTTCATCCCAGGTGACCAGTTGTCCGGTGTAGGCGGAAGTCCGTCCCATCACGGCAGTCAGGGTTGAAATAGCAGTATTCGTGGCTTCATTGATCGGCTTGTCTTCGCGGATGCAGGTGATCAAGTCAATATGTTCCTGAACATAGGGGGAGGTGTCCGCATCGTTTCCGGCCTCGTCCTTGGATGCTTCATACTTCCAGACCACATTGCCGTCAAGGTCGTAAATGGTGTCAGCGCAGTTGCTGGAGCCCCTGGTTCCCACAATGTACTCGGAGACGTTATTTTCGCAGCCATCCACCTGGCGGCACATGCTGAGCATGTGGATTCCGTTTTCCATTTCGTAATCCACGGCAAAGAAGTCGTACTGGTCTCCGGTAACCCTGCGGGCCCTGGCTCCCATGCCGACGGCATTGACCGGATGGGAATGGGTGAACCAGTTGATCACGTCGATATTGTGCATATGCTGCTCAACTATATGGTCTCCGGAGAGCCAGCACCAGTTTACCCAGTCGCGGATCATCCACTCCATGTCGGACCACCCCTCCTGGCGTTCCCTGAACCAGAGCTGGGACTGGTTCCAGTAGGCACGGGCCGAAGTGATCTGGCCGATTGCGCCGTCCATGATCCGGTTATAGGTCTCAATGTAGTTTTTCTGGTGATGCCTCTGGGTGCCTGTAACAATTTTGAGGTTCAGTGCTGTTGCTCTTTCAGCGGAATCCATAATGGAGCGGGCGCCGACAGGGTCCACGCCGGCCGGCTTTTCCATGAAAATATGCTTGCGGGCTTCCACAGCGGCCCTGAACTGTTCGGGCCTGAAGTATGGAGGCGTAGCGATAATCACGTAGTTGATGTCGGATTCCAGGAGTTTCTTGTAACCGTCGACACCGGCAAAGCAATGGTCATCGGCAATCTCTGCCCCATGCTGTTCCTTCAGCCGTTCCCGGCAGCTTGCCAGGCGGTCTTCAAAGGTGTCGGCAAGCGCCACTACCTGGAGGTTTGGCCCTGATGAGAGGAAATTCCCGGCTGCCCCGGTGCCGCGCCCTCCGCAACCAATGACTCCGGCCCTGATCGGCTCACCGTCAGGCGCGAGTTCCGGCCCCAGGGTTATCTTCGGGCCTAATGAAACCTGTTCTTCCCTGGAAGGGGCGCCGCAGGCTGCAAGCGCTACTCCGGCGACTGCCGCTCCGCCGATAAACATTCGCCTGCTTAAGTCTTTTTTTTCGAGTTCCTCGCTCATGTTGATTCCTTTCCCCGATGGTTGGGTTTTTCCAGATTATTAAAAATACTTGTTAAACAAATGGATAGGGGCCCGTCAGTGAACGTCTCCCCTCCTTTGTTTTTTATTCCTTTTCATCCATCTCCCGGACAACCCTGAATCCGACATCAGTGACATCCGAGTACCACCAGACGCTTTTCGGAGTTTGAGGGTCTGTCCTCATCCATTGTTCGGTCCTGGTGTAATCCCTGGCGGAAGACCTCAATTCTTCTATGGGTGAGCGGAATGAACCTCCCCGGATGACGTATTCTGTTCCGGTTTCAGGGCCCCTGGGATCAGTTACAGCCGCTTCTTCCGGGTACTGGGAAAGGATGTCAGGCGAATACCAGTCAAGGCAGAACTCCTTTACATTGCCAAGCATGTTGTAGAGGCCCCAGGGATTAGGTTCTTTGGCTCTGGGGCCATGTGCGCGGTACATGCTGTTATCCTGGTAAACAGCGAATTTTCCAGCAAGTTCAGGATCGACCTCGTTGCCGCCGAAAAGGCTGCTCCACCACGAGGTCTCCGTATCTTCGGCAAAAAAGTAGGGCCCGGAGGACCCGGCACGGGCAGCGTATTCCCATTCCGCTTCGGTCGGGAGCCTGTATTTGCGACCGGTCACGGAAGAAAGCCATTCGCAGTACTTTTCGGCGGCATAATGACGCATCGTAATTGCCGGCTGGTAGCCTTTTCCCCATCCCTGGTCCGGAGACCCGTAGGGAGGTGTGGGCCCTGTCAGCGAATCATCCGTTCTGAGCCCGGCCTCATTCTTTCCCCTGGTTACGGTTTCAGAGTAATAGGAATCAAATTCTCTCCAGGAGACTTCGAATTTTCCCATCCAGAAGGGGCTTATTTCTACCTGGCGGGCCGGCATCTCATCTTCACGGGCGTCAGGATCGGAAGGCCCGGCTCCCATGGTGAAGGAGCCCCCTTCCAAAGCCACCATCTCAAATTTGACTCCACTTCCGGGAATGATTTCCGTGAAATCGACGAACTCGTTCTCACCGATTTCAGAAATCAACGGGGCCAAGTCAAAGGACTCTTCCAGCTCTATTTCCTCGGCCAGGATCTGTTCATCAGGCGTTTCATGGTAATGGCCGACCTTGAGGTGGCAGTTGATGCACTGCAGGGTATCAGTGTTCTTCTCATAGTAGATGTGGGCATCAACCCCTTCGGTAGTTATATCTTTGGGATACAGCTCCGCATGGCAATATTCGCATGATTTGTTATACACGTGCCGAGGGGCGTACTCCAGGGTTGATTTCTGCTCCCAGTTGAACGAGTCGTGGTCCTTGAAGTAGAAGCCGTAGATATCTATCGCCCCGGCTTTTCCTTTTGCTATGAGATATTCAGGAAGATTGTCGGTGGGAGGCAGATGGCATTCGACACACTTGGTCTGGACACCGCTGACGGTCTGGTAGTGAAGCCCTTCTTCCCAGCTGGAGGTAGCCTGGGGATGGACATGGCAGCTTTCACAATATTCGTTGGTGGAGGTGTACTCGACCATGTAATAGCCGGCCCCAAGGAAAAGGAAGCAGAACAGAGCCCCGAGGATGAGCCCGGTCAGTAAACGTGTTCTTACCAAAACAATTTTGAATGGATTAAATTTCATCTATACAAAAATCTCCGGTGTATCTATCGAAAACAAAAAAGTATTTTAAGTGTTAATAAATCCTGAAAAAAGCCTGAGTTCCAAGCCTCACCTGCTGTGACAGGGACTATTCTCAAGGCTGTCCGTTAGGATTCTTACCGATGCAGGGCTTCGAGTCAAGATAGCGCCATGAAATTTATTGGATCTTTCTGCCTGATTATACACTGCAGCGGCTAAACGGCTCCAGCCAGCGGCCTTATCTCTGCATAGCGGCAGGCCTCTGCTCAGGTGCGGAACCCTCAAAAGAATCCGCATGCCTGCACACCGGGGGCTAAAACAGCCGTGGAAAACCCCCAGTCTTATAGATTCCGGGCTTTCCAGCGAATTTATGTCCGGTATCGGTAACCCGGATCAGGGCTTCGGTCTCCTCCAGGGAATCAACCAGGCCCAGCCCCTCCTCGATATCCAGCACGCTAAGCGCGGTGGCGAGGGCATCCGCGCTCTGAGCGTTGCCGGCGATTACAGTGACCTGTCGCTGGTCGGTCATGCCCAAACCTGTTTTTGGATTCACTATGTGGGAATACCGGATGCCGTCAATATCGTAATATTTGTACTTGTCCCCTGATGTTGCGACAGCCGCGTTGTGAATCCGCAGCCGGGACCGTCCCTCCTCCTCATTTTCAATGGTTACCAGCCAGGCATCCCTGCCCGGAGGGGGGTCCCCCAGCCGAAGATCTCCGCCCGCATCTATCAGGACCCTGCTGAATCCTTCATCAGCAAGGAACGCGAGTGCCTTGTCAGCTGCAAACCCCTTGGCTATGCCTCCCAGGTCAAGCTGCATGCCGGGAGATTCCAGCCTGACCGACCTGAGCCGGGGATTGATCAGTACCAGGCGGTACCCGATTCGGCTCATGGTTTTTTGGATTACATCAGCAGACACGGGCAGCCCTTTTTCTCCCTGGTCATGCCAGAGCGTTATGAGGGGCCTCAGCGTGAAGTCAAAGGCCCCTCCGGTCTGCCTTGCCCAGTAGAGTGAGGCTTCCAGTACCTCGAACAATTCCGGGCTCACGTTGACAGGTTTCCCGTAAGCCTGCGCAGCCACCCGATTCAACTCGCTGTCTTCCTGGTAGAAGCTGAGGATTCCTTCGAGTTTTTCGATCCGTTCAAAAGCTCTCGATACGGGCTCCTGCGCCTCCTCCCGTGAACCCGCGTAAATAATTACCCGGAAGATGGTGCCCATGGCGGGGCGTCTCCATTCATGGCGAGACAGCAGTGCATCCTCTCCATTAAGCGGACGGATGGATGCCAGGAGTATCGCGGCTGAAAGAAACAGCATACTGCTAATGAAAAGAGTCTTCGAAAGAGTCTTCATAATCCGGCGCCTAATCCTTGAAACTGAAGGCCAGGTAATGAATCATCCGGCCTTTGGCCAAATGTTTCCTCTCAAAATCGGTCTTGATTTCCAGCAGTGGGTCAGCCAGGGACTCTGAATAGATGTCTCTTTTTATGATCCTGATGTCGACCTTCTCGTTGCCCAGGCTCTCAAGGGTGGAGTCCAGGAAATCCCCGGCATCGGTTTTGAGGTGGACCAGGCCTCCGGGGCGAAGCAGCCGCCTGAATATCCTGAGGAACTTTGGCCCCAGTATCCGGTGCTTCGACTGTTTTCGCTTGGGAAGAGGGTCCGGAAAAGTAATCCAGATTTCCTCCGCCTGCTGCTCATCGATCAGGTCTCCCAGGATCTCGATATCGGTCTGGAGGAAGGCGACATTGGTGATGTTGAGTTCCGCTGCCCGGCTGGCTCCTGACCAGAGGCGGTCACCTTTCCTGTCGATGCCCACTACATTCCGTTCCGGAAAGATCCTCGCCAGCTCCAGGGATAAATCACCCTTTCCGCAGCAAAGTTCCAGGGTGACTGGACGGTCGTTACCAAAATATTCCCTTATCCAGCCCCCTCCTTTTCCGATGTTGAAATATCTGAAGAAATTGGAAAAGGTTTCAAGTTCAGCAAATTTCTTAAGTTTTTTTCGGGCCATAAACTGGATGAAATTATGAATTATTCTGTTTCTGGATAGAGGTCCCTGGTGTTACTGTTGTTGTCCCCTGCTCCTGACGGGCTTCACTGAACCTGGTTGACTGATGGGATCCCTACGGGAACCTGATTTTTGCTAGTATACCTTATTTACGGTTACGCATTATCGAGCAGGTGAAGACACTGATCATGAGGCATCAATGATGAGAATGATGAAAGTTTTGCTGTTACTGCTTCCCCTGGCGGCCCTCAATTCAAGCCTTGCTGAGGCCGGTTCTCCGGCTCCTGCTGAAAAGCCTCTTCCCGTGTTTGCTCATGCCCATAACGATTACGAGCATGACTATCCGCTCCTGGAAGCTCTCCATCATGGTTTTTCCAGCATCGAAGTGGACGTTCACCTGGTGCACAACGCCTTTTACGTGGCCCATGACCTGGAAGAAATTGTCCCGGGCAGGACCATCCGGTCCCTTTACCTTGATCCGCTGCGTGAAATGGTACAGGAGAACAACGGCAGCGTGTACCGGGACGGGTCCGGAATTTACCTCCTGGTGGATGTCAAGACCGAACACCCGGATGTCTGGAGAGAACTCCGGAGCGAGCTTATGGATTACAGCGGCATGCTGACTTTTTTTCGGGAAGGCAAAGTTGAAAAAGGTCCGGTCACGGTCATTATTTCCGGCAGCCGTGACTGGGCGGCAATGTCGGAGGATCCCAATTGCCCGGCCTTTTATGACGGAAGGATTGAAGACCTTTCTGATAAGCCCGCATCCCTTCTCATACCCCTGATAAGTGCCGGATGGGCCGATGAGTTCAAGTGGGAAGGGGAAGGGCTGATTCCGGCTTCAGATCTGCAGAAAATGAAGGCAGTCATTGCCGGGGCCCATTCACAGGGGCGCCTGGTCCGCTTCTGGGCTACAGACGTTCCGGGACAGGCGCGGCAAAAATATGTTTGGGACCTCCTGCTGGAGGCGGGGGTTGATGTTATCAATACTGACAAGCTGCGGGAGTTCAGGGACTACCTGACAGGTAAATTCGACGAAAACGGCATTTGACTTCGGATCCTCCAGCTCCGGATTAAAACTTTTCTCCGTTTTTTTCATATTGGGTAATGACAACTTATCAATGACAAGCTCAAAAATAAATCAACAGGAGAGTTAATATGAAGAAGAAGAGGTTGGGAAATTCCGACATGGAGATTACCGGGATCGGGCTTGGTGCCTGGGCGATCGGCGGAAGCTGGGCTTTCGGCTGGGGGCCCCAGGATGACTCTGATTCCATTGCCACGATCCACAAGGCCCTGGAATCGGGAATCAACTGGATTGATACGGCTCCGGTATACGGCCTCGGGCGTTCTGAGGAAGTTGTAGGAAGGGCCCTGAAGGAAACCAGCCGGGAACCATATGTATTCACCAAGTGCGGACTGGTCTGGAATCAAAAGGGAAATGTGTCGGGAGTGTTGAAAAGGGACTCAGTCCGGAACGAAGTGGAGAGCAGCCTGAGAAGGCTTGATGTGGATGTTCTGGATCTTTGCCAGATCCACTGGCCAAATCCTGGCTCTGATATTGAGGAAGGATGGGCTGCCCTGGCTGAACTGCAGGAAGAAGAGAAAATTCGTTTCATCGGAGTTTCCAATTTTTCGGTTGAACAGATAAAAAGAGTGGAAAAAATTGCGCCCGTAACATCTCTTCAGCCTCCCTATTCCCTGGCTTTTCCGGAAGTGGAGGAGGATATTCTCCCTTATTGCCTCGAACAGGGCATCGGGGTGATAAATTATTCTCCAATGGCTTCCGGACTTCTTTCCGGAAAAATGAGCAGGGAAAGGTTTGAAGGGCTGCCTGCTGATGACTGGAGGCACAAGAGTCCTCATTTTGCAGGGGAGCGCCTTGACCGCAACCTTGCCCTGGCTGATCTGTTGAAGGAAATAGGCCGTGAGCATGGCTGCACAGCAGGGGAGGTTGCCGTTGCCTGGACACTTCTCAATCCCGCGGTTACGGCCGCCATTGTAGGGATGCGCAAGCCGGAACAGGTGGAAGGCGTGATTCATGCCGCGGATATCGTCCTGTCGGAAGGGAATCTTTCCGCTATCCGGGAGTTTCTCAGGCTCAACCCCTGACGGCGTGATCCCTGGAGCCGCCTTTCCATAATTTTTGAAGTCCGGAGCCCGGTCAAGTGCCGGTTACTATTCCAGGGCGGCAATGACCGGGGCATGGTCTGAGGGCGTCTGCCCCTCACGCTTTTTCCTGAAATCGCGGTCCGTGTAGACCTCTGTCACCTTATCCCTGATAGCAGGAGATGCCAGGATTAAAT
This sequence comes from uncultured Acidobacteriota bacterium, assembly GCA_964579015.1. Lineage (GTDB taxonomy): Bacteria > Acidobacteriota > UBA6911 > RPQK01 > JAPXNP01. Next base: position 8,041 of record CAZOGT010000094.1, read on the forward strand.
CAATTCGCAGGCCCTGGTTTTTATGGAACGCCCCGCCGCGGTAATCCCACCAGCTGAATTTCTGCTCCTCCGGGTACTTGAATCGAAAAAGGTCTTCCAGGCCGAGGGCATTAAGCCGGTTAATGCAGCTCCGTTCCTCTTCAGTATGAAAAATGGTTCCCTGCAGCAAGGTTTCATTCCAGGAATCAATGGGTTCCGGACAGATGTTGTAGTCCCCGGCCACCAGTATCCTGTCAGGGTCAAGCGGACTGGAAGGTGCCTCCAGGTATTCAGCCAGGGCGGCGAACCAGTCCAGCTTCAATTGAAAATCCGGGTGGCTCGTGGATTTTCCGTTGGGGCAGTAGACAGAGACAAAATCAAGCCCCGAAACCCGGACAGCGATCATCCTGGAACCACTGATTTCAGTGCCGGGAAGGCCGGCCTGGATTATTTCAGCAGGTTCCCTGCTCAGCACGGCCACGCCGTTCCAGGCCTTCTGTCCGTGGGCTGCCGCATGATAACCGGCCTCGGCAAATACCTCAAACGGGAACGTTTCTTCCGTTGTCTTAAGCTCCTGCAATCCCACCACATCAGGCTGCCTGGTCTTGAGCCAGTCCAGGACATACTCCAGCCTGGCCCTTACGCCGTTGACATTCCATGTCGCCACAAGCATGATTCCCCTGGTCCTTTCACAAGTATTCAAGCCTGCTGAATCCAGGCTATCACCGGATATGTAGGGAATTTTTTCAATTCTCCTTCAACCGGCCCCGGCTTTTCAGCCTCCTGGAGAGAGGCTATTAAACATTGAACAGGAAGTTGCAGACATCTCCGTCCTTGACGATATAGTCCTTGCCCTCCAGGCGGACGGTCCCCTGCTTTTTGGCTTCAGCCATGCCCCCGGCTTTGACCAGGTCATTATAGGTTACGACTTCAGCCCTGATAAAGCCCCGTTCAATATCCGAATGCACGGTGCCTCCGGCCTGCGGTGCCGCGGTGCCGGATCTTATGGTCCAGGCCCGGACTTCATCCTTGCCGACGGTCAGAAAACTGACAAGCCCCAGCAGGGAGTATGAAGCGGCAATAACCTTGTCGCGGGCCGGCTGCTCGATTCCCAGGTCTTCCAGGAATTCACGGGCCTCTTCTTCCTCCATCCGGGCAAGTTCAGCTTCCACCCCGGCGCTGAGAGACAATACAACGCTGTCCTTGTGATCATACGGGATTGCAGCCTCGGATTCGGCCGCCCGTCCTTCCCCGGTATTCAGGAGAACCAGCACCGGCTTGAGGGTCAGGAGCTGGTATCCGCGAATGATTTTCAGCTCATCCGGGGACAGGTCAAGGTCTCGAAGGGGCCTTTCTTCCTCAAGAAAGGCCAGCAGGCGGTCCATGACGGCCTTTTCTTTACGGGCCGCATCTCTTTCCCCGCCTGTCAGCCTTTTAACGTCCTTTTCAAGTCGCTCCAGGCGTCTTTCAATAATCGCCAGGTCAGAAAAAATCAGCTCCAAATCAAGAGATGAAAGGTCCCTGGCAGCGTCAACGATTTCATCCGGGTGAGGCACCTTGTCATCTTCAAAAGCCCGAACCACGTGGAGAAAAGCATCTGCCGTTCCTATGAACCCCAAAAGCTCAGGCGAGAGTCCTCCCCTGGCCTTGCTGCTTCCGGAAAACCCCCCCACGTCTACGTACTGCACTTCAGCCGGAGTCACCTTCTTCGGGTCATAGATATCGGCAAGGACCTGGAGCCGGCTGTCCGGGACCTTCACCGTCGCCAGGTTGGGCTCAAGTTTGCCGGATGAAAAAGCTGCAGTTTCAGCCGATCCTCCGGTTAAGGCGTTAAAAACAGTGGTCTTGCCGCAATTGGGAAGACCAATTATTGCGATTTTCATTGAAGATGCTCCATGGATCAAATTGTTTCAGGCTTAAGAGTGGAATATATAGCCTGTCAGCCGATTATACAAGTTTGCGCTTCCGGAGGACCTTTTCCGGCGTCGGGGCCGGTATCGCTATCGGGGTCGGAAGTTCGAAAATCTCACATCTCCGATCTCACTTCCCT
>CAZOGT010000095.1:0-5341 GCA_964579015.1 uncultured Acidobacteriota bacterium
TTTTCCAGGTGCCGGTTATATACTGCGGTGTTTTCGATCACATCCTCTTCCCGGGTGCCCCTTGTCATGAATTCAATCGGGGGAGACATGCGGATCACGTACTTGCCCTTGTCCCTGTCTGGAAGGATGAAGGCGGCAATTACGGGGCTCCGGGTTTTCATGGCAATGGCAGCCAGGCCGGCGGAGGTTGAAGCGGGCTTTCCAAAAAGAGGGGCGTAAACACCGTCTTTTTCCTGCACATTCTGATCCGGAAGAATGCCGACTTCTTCATTCATTTTCAGCAGGGAAAGCATCTGCCTCAGTGCGCTGTTTTTCCGGATGATGCCTCCTCCAAACCTGTTCCTCAGATTACAAAGCCATTCATCAAGACAAGGGTTGTCGAGAGGCCGGACCAGTACATGGAGTTTATGCCCATGGGCGCCGTGGGCAGTGGATATGAGCTCCCAGCATCCAAGATGAGCAGTCATGAATATAAGGCCCCTTCCCTCTTTTTTTACCTGCTCGTAGTATCTGTAGGAACTGTCATACCTGACCTTGCTTCTCAATTCTTCCGGGTCCATTCGCTGCAGACGGCTGAGCTCTACCGCATGGACTCCCAGTTGGCGAAAACTGCGGAGAAGTACTCTCTTTTTCCATTTCAGGTCTTTTTCGGGAAAAGCTATCCCCAGGTTTATCAGGCCTATCCTCCGGTGCTTTCGGTCCAGCAGATAAACCAGGGCCCCGGCGGTTTCGCAAATCGGATAGGCCGCGAAAAGAGGCAGCCAGGAAATCAGCCGGAAAAAGAGTTTAACGATAAAACATACCGCCCGGTCACCTGCCGGGATTCCATCATGGCCCATGATTCATCTTCTTTCTCATATTCAGCGGATCAAGGCCGGGACCTGATCTTCTTCCTGAGCAGCCCCTTCCGCCTCCTGGTTCTCCGGCGGCACGGCTGCGTTTCAACCTTAGGATGAAGACCGGCAATACCCCCTAAACGAAATATTTCTCCGCTGATTTTGGAAAACTCCTGACCTGGCCGTCGCTGTTAATAAACAGGTGTTTTGTCCATCCCGACGCGCACAAGGTATCCTTTTTGGCATCAAGCACTTCATACGCGAACTCGCAGCTCCTCCTGCGGAAATCCTTCATTCGGGTCCGAACAAAAAACTCCTGATCATAGCGAAGCCCTGCCAGGTATCTGCAGTGCGCCTCCACGACCGGCAGATAAACTCCGTCTTCTTCTTCCAGCCTGGAATAAGGATATTTCCTCACTCTGCAATACTCCGACCGGGCCGCCTCAAACCAAACAAGGTAATTGGCATAATACGCGACCCCCATTTGATCGGTCTCCGCGTATCTTACCCTGAAAGGCACATCTACAAATTCTTCCATTTCCACCCCTGTTACCAGCTTACTTGAATGAACATGAACTCCATCCGCACGGATCAAAGATACGAATCAAATTATCCCGGTTAACAGGCCCTTCTCCTCAGGCTCTGACTCTCCGTTGCCGGGATCATGTATGATGGTACTGTCTATTATATTCCATGCACTGCCATGAAGAAAATTCTGCTTGTCAATCCAAAGCCCGGATCAGGCTTTTTGATTTCATGGACAGGAACCACCCTTCCCTGCAAAACCTCTCCCTGAAGAAAGACCAGTGGGGACGGGGCAAATTTATTTCATTCCCTGCCGATCATCCGGCTCCTTTAAGCGAACTTCCCCTGAAATTCCGGAGATTCGGGCTTTCCCGGACGCTCCTTGAATCTGAACTTGAAGATAATGGGCCGTATGATTTCGCCCTGCTCCAGACCGGAATGACCTACTGGTATCCCGGCACCCAGGAAGTGATAGAGATCATCAGGGAAACATCCCCCGGCACCAGGATTATCATTGGCGGGGTGTATGCAACACTTTGCCCCGGGCACGCTCGCAGCCTTGGAGCTGATCTCACTCTTTCAGGTCTCGGCCTGGAGCCCTTGTGGCAGGAACTGGAGATCGAACCTGATCTTGATTCGCCGCCTTTCTGGGAAGGATATCCTCAATTGTCAGCCGGAGTGATCAAGCTGACCGAGGGATGTCCCTACCGGTGTACATATTGCTCAGTTTCCACTGTTTATAAAGGTTTTAGCATCAATAACCTCAACTATTCTGTTGAGTCTCTAAAGAGGGCTCTCCAGCAGGGAGCTGAAAATATCGCATTTTATGATGACGCGCTTCTTTTCCGCTGGGAGGATGCGCTCAAGCCTTTCCTGGAAACCCTTGAAGGCCTGGGGGAGGCCCCCGTTTTCCACACTCCGAATGCCCTGAACGCCCGGATGATCAACAGGGAAAATTCGGAGATGATCGTTAAATCCGGATTCAGGACTTTCTACCTCGGTTTTGAAAGTGTCTCCCGGGAATGGCAGGGAAGAACCGGTGAAAAGGTATCATCAGATAACCTGGCCCGCGCGGTTGATTTCCTGGTAAATGCCGGGGGATCGACGGAAGGAATTACTGTTTACATCATCATTGGGCATCCCGATGATGCCGGACAGGAGGTTGAGGCTTCAATCAGGTTTGCCGGAGGCCTTGGGGTCCGGGTTATGCTCTCGGAATTTTCTCCTATTCCGGGCACTCCCGACGGTGAAAGAAGCCGGAAATGGGTTAACATGGAGGAGCCTCTCCAGCATAACAAGACTTTTTTTACAGGTAGAATACTGGGAAGAAAGCGGACCCAGGAGTTGAAGCAGCTTTGCAAAGAGCAGAACCGCGGCGTCAGGAAAGGATTGACTTGATGGACAAGTATTTATTTAAGGTAACTTACAGGCTGAGAGCTCATGACATGGAGAGATTCGAGGAAATACTGACAGGGGAAATCATTCCCCTTGCCGGGGAACTGGGATTGAACCTGAAGGGGGTATGGAGAAGCTTTGTCGGGAATGCCGGGGAATATGTGGAACTCTGGGAATTCGACTCAATCCAGCAATTCGAAACCGACTGGAATAAGCTGATCAGCCACCCAAAGCTGCAGGACATATTCAAGACTACAGGTCCGATGGTGGAGGAAGAAAAGGGTTCCCTGTACCAGCCGGTCTGGAAAAGATAACTGCATTGCCTATTCATGGATAATCCTGGTCCCGAGATGGGTAACCGGCAGATACCGGCCGGCCTTTTCCAGATCCGGTTTACTGTAGGCTATTCTTGCCTGGTCCCCAATCACCAGTCCGGAACCTCCTTCAGCCGTGACCGCAATGTAGAGGAGCGCACCGATCACCGAGCTGTTCTGCATGAGCCTCAGCTCTCCGGAACCAAGATGAATCAGGAGTCCCTTTATCAGGAAATCTCTACCCAGGGTCACATTCCCCGAGGTTACCAGGATGCCCGTAAAGCTTCCCTGAAGCCTGCCGCTCCCGGAGCATTTTAGGAGGCCCTTATGGTATTCCAGCGGTTCACCCCCGGAGATTTCGATCCCGAACTCCGGGATGCTGCTGCTGAAATGCTCCCAGAAATCCGGTGATTCCAGCCATTCGATGCCTGGTCCAGGAAGGACATTCGGCCCAGGCATTACCCCGGGCTCCGGGCCATTGAAGCATTCAGGCTTCTCCTGTCCGGCCAGATCCCGGAGTTCAACCAGGTCCCGGGCGGCGGAATTCCCCAGGATCAGCACCGATGGCATTTCACCGCCATCGACCCGGAATTCACTCCCCTCGAATCGCCACCTGCCCTCCTCATCGTAAAGGACCAGGGGACTGGGAAGATCAGAGAATGATTCCTTCCTCAGGCGCGATTCAAGAAGCGTAACCTGGTTCTTATGTGTTCCGGTCTCAGATTCAAGGAGGGTGTTGCGCACAATGCCGATACTCCGGACAATCACCTCCCGGTCCTCGTCCTGGAAGGGAGCTTCCCCGGCATTATTGGATATCCTTACCAGAATTGCCCGGTCATTTTCCGTTGAAAACCGGTAGAAACCATCATCACAATCGCTCTGCAACAGACTGATATCTGTTTGAACGGCTTCAGAGGGTTCGATGGGATTCCGGAAGGAATCACTCATAACAATTGACCCGACACCGTCAGCCCCGGCGAGGATCCGGTTTATGTCATGCTCCGCAATTATCCTGCGGGCCTCACTTACGCCGGTTTCAGCCAGCACCATGCTCTCCATCTGCTTTACGGCGAACTGGGAAGTTTTTATATGGCCGGCCGTCTTGCGGAGAATCATCCCCACTACGCCCAGCATCAATAAAACCAGAAGAATCGAGGTTACCAGAACAAACCCTTTCTGGTTCACTGGAGTTCCTCCGGGAAAAGATTTGACTGATTGTTCCATAGCAGCATCCTGATCCCGGTCAGCGCGGGCCGGATGTTATTGAGCCCGCCCTGATTGCCCTTAAGGTCCAGGATCAACCGGTTTTCACCTTCCGGATAAGCGTCCATTGCGGTTATGCCTTGCAGAAAAGGCTGGTAATTGCCTTTTCCGCTTTTGATCTTAAGCTCGTTGCTGCCAACCCTGAACTTGATTTCTTCGAAGCTGTCGTCAGTATCACCGTCTGGAAATCCCCGGTCGCCGCGAGTATCGCTCTTTATGCCCAGTTCCCCTTTGCCAATATCCAGGAATCCTTCCGGCCCGCCGCGGATATTCATGCCGGCCGGTTTTATCCATCGGCCTAAAAGAAGAGGGGCCAGGTGAATGTTGGTCCCTTCTTCAACGGAAACCGCGATTGCTGTGGAGAGTTTCTCAACCTCAATGCAGACCGTGAAAAGGATTCCCATCAGAGTAGTCGAGACAGCCAGGCTGATCAGCAGTTCAATGAGGGAAAATCCCCTCGCCTCAATTAAGGGAAGCACCCGGCCTGAACCGTCACTCCTGCTGACACGGCCGGGCCGATTATTCCCCGGAAAAACCATCATTTTCATCTGCATCCTTTTCCTCCATAAGCTCAATCTGGGCCTGGTTCCACTGGTCCAGCCCCTTTTGCCATTCATCCTCTGAAACGCGCATAGCCAACAGGCAGAAAGCGATTGCTTCCATGGCGCAAAGTGAACCGATAATAATCAGGGCCAGGGCGATCAACTGCTCCAGCAATGAAAAACCCCGCTGCTGCAGGGCCTTTTGTTGAACCCGGGCCGTCATGAGAATGCCCACCTCACCCTCCCCATAATGGAGACAACCACCTTCACTGAAGCGCCCCTGCCGCTGCTGATGACAAAGGTTCCGGAAGGGGCGCAGGTGCCGGTGGCATAAAAAACCATCGATCTTGAAGGCTGCCCGGTGAAACGCACCGCTCCGGGAAGCTCAAACCTCCCGAATTCAGCACCGGTATGTTTAAACCTTGCAGATCCGGACCTTGTATCACTGCTGATTGAAATTTCAACG
>CAZOGT010000095.1:5351-10000 GCA_964579015.1 uncultured Acidobacteriota bacterium
CAGGCTATAGAGGCTGCCCTGGCCCGGTTGAGCTCTTCGGAAAAAGCCTGGGCCGCAAATCTGAGGTCCAGTTGTTCCCGGGAGCGGTTGATGTGGCTGATTCCCGCGGCACTGAGGAATGCAATGACGGAAAGAATCACCAGCATCTCAATAAGCGTGTATCCCCTGCTGAGAACAGGTGCAGTTTCTTTTCCATTCATCGATCTTCTCCTCAGCCCCTAATAACGTTTTCAAAACCGGAAAAACGAAATTCAGGTTAAAATTCTTTAAAAACAGGTGTCCCTGACCCGATTTCCCACCCGGTGATGATAAAGTGCTGCATGACGGATTTGTAAACTGACACAGGGATGATTTATTCTTATTTCCCGGAGACAGAATTAATGGCGTATATCAGTGAAATGGAGCTCAATCGGCTCAAAGGGCAGGATGAAGAGCTGCGGAATTTCAAGGAGATCGCTGTCAACCTTGAGCCGAGTTCGGGCGATATCCCCGAGATTTCAGGCATTGGTGTCTACGGTATGTCCATCCCTTTCTCAGGAGACCTGGGAGGAGACCACATCATCTATGTTGATTTCAAGAAAAGGTATGACATCGATGCCAGGATCAACCGGGCCCGGGAGAGAGGCCAGGAAGAGGTCGCCCGCAACCTTGATAAGTGCCGTCATATGGCGGGGATCGCGATTGCGGATGTCTCGGGCCACAAGATAACCGATGCCCTCCTCGCGCTGATGCTGCACCAGTCATTTCTTCTTGGGACCATCTATGAACTGGACAAACGCGGGGAGATCACCACCCGTCTTTTTGAGAATCTCAATACCCGCTTCTACAAATCATCGAGCGTCAATAAATTTGTAACCCTGATATATGGGGAAATCTCCGAGGACGGCCGGTTCAGGTTCATCTCCGCCGCCCAGCCGATCCCGGTCGTATTTTCCAGGAAATTCGATAAAATTGTTGATATTCATCCCGATTCTTTACAGACCTTTCCCCCGATCGGGACCATGCCATCCTACGAGGACATAGACCGTAATACCACCCACACTGTTATCGGCTACAAGGAGAGGTACGAACTCAATGAGATCAGCCTGATGGGCAACGGAGACATACTTCTTCTCTATACCGACGGCCTGTCGGAACTCAATGACGGAAAGCAGGATTATTTTCCGCAGTCGCTGGAAAACCTGCTGCGGAGGCACAAAGACAGTTCAGCCAGGCAGATTGCCGAGGCCCTGAAGGTGGATATCCTGTCCTTCGCGGTTCCCCATGATGACATCAGCTTCGTGGTCATCAAGAAGCATTAGGAACGCTAGAAATATACCTTGAGGGCGAGAAAGAGGGTTGCCGGAACAGCTCCGTACTCACTTCCCATCACCTGTTCGCCGTTTTTCTCCCGGAGGCCTTCCCCCACGCTCAGCTCCCCGCCTGCCAGGATATCCGCGTTATTGCTCACCGACCAGACAAGGGACGGAGTGACCAGCACTGATCTGTCGGTGAAATTAACCAGGGAAGTAAAGGTGCCGATCAGCAGGGGATGGAGCTGCCGGGTTCAGGACGTCCCCCAGTAATAACGCCCGTATCCGTTCACTTCCCCCCGGCGCATCCTGTCGGACGAATACCATAAGGCGTAGTCTTCAGGCCTGTCAGCCCCATAGCCGTTAAAGGCGAACTCGGAGGTCAGGGTCAGGGCCGGTGTAAGCTGCCGCATCAGCCCGGCTGACCCTCTCCAGAAGCTCTCCCTGCCCCGCATTGTGTCCAGGCTGTCCCCGGAGGAGGTGAAACTGATCTCTCCGCGAATCCCGGTCCCCCTGACATCCGCGGAGACAAAAGCTCCCCCGACCTTGTCCTGGTGAAACGTACCCCCCATGAAGCCGAGGTCCACGTTTCCCAGGTTCCAGCGAAGCAGGGCGCCGGCAGTCCCGTCTCTCTTCATGGAGTTCCCCAGGATTCCGCCGATAAATTCGAGTTCCGAGAGGTTTCCAAGGGGGATGTTCACCTTCACGGTATCAACCCCCGACTTGTAGTCCCGGTCGATCTGCTCCGGGGCGAAAGGGGCGAAAAGATCGAGGGCGGGCCAGAAGTACCCTTCCCCCCAGGTAACAGGCTGGCGCCCGATGGTGATGGAAGTGCTCCCGGCGTCGAATGAGAAATTGAACCGGTCAAGCCGGGCTTCCGAGTAGTAGTCTTCATCTTCAGCCAGGTCGAACTGCAGGGGAAGAAAGTAGCGGGACCTGCTGAGAGCCAGGCTGTTGGTCGAAGCCGCGGAAGGGGACGAGAAATCGATCACTCCATGAATCTCTATCTCGGCCTTCCTTCCGAACTCCAGGTAGTCGGTGACCCTCAATACGGCCAGTTCGGCATCGTTTCTGGCCCCTGGATAGCTGTCTTCCAGGCTGAGGAACTGAAAGCCCCTGATCGAGGCTCCTATATCGTTGCTCTGGGGAAAAACGACCCCAACAGATACCACCCACAGGGCGCACAATAGAATCCACCTGGCGGGCTTTATGGAACGTTTCATGACTCTTGATGGTTCTCCGGTACGATACGGTCCGACTTCACCCGGCCGTCGGTCAGGGTGACGATCCGGTGGGCTCTTTTCATCACTTCCGGATCATGAGTTGAGTAGATGAAGGTAGTGCCGTGTTCCCTATTCAGTTTTTCAAGCAGGGCCAGTAATGACTGGGCGGTTTTGCTGTCCAGGTTGGCGGTCGGTTCATCGGCGAGAATCAAATCGGGTTCCGCTGCCAGGGCGCGAGCTACGGCTACCCTCTGCTGCTGGCCTCCCGAGAGTTCGGCGGGCCTTCGTTTCTCCATTCCCTCCAGTCCGACTTCGTGCAGGATCGCCTGCACCTTCGGTTTCCTGATGTCTTCCGGTACACCCCGGAGGAGCAGGATGAATTCGGCATTCTCCTCGGCAGTCAAAACCGGGACCAGGTTATGGCTCTGGAAGACAAACCCGATGCGGGAAAGCCTGAGTTCAGCCAGTTCCCTCCGGCTCATCCTGCCCAGGTCGTCCTGCAGGAAAAAGGCTTTGCCCTCGCTTGGATGGTCAAGCCCGGCCGAGATGTTCAGGAGTGTCGTCTTGCCGGAACCGGAAGGCCCTGCCAGGGCCAGGAATTCTCCTTTACCCACGTTGAGGCTTACCTGGTCAAGGGCATGGACGGTATGCTCTCCCTGCTGGTAAATACGGGTAACTTCGACCAGGCGCAGTAAATTTTCTTTGCTCATGTTGCTTTCCATTTCCAGTTCGACAAACCAGGTAGAGAACCTGCTATCAAGTTTTTTGAAATTCCACGAATAAGAATCTCCCCTCTACTTTGCACTCAACATATGGATATCTCCAGCCCGAGCGGCCCTTACGGCCGGGATAACGGCAAGAATAATGGTGATGCCGGTTACCGTGGCGATTGACCCGGTAATCCTCCCTGATGAAAGCTCAGAGTAAAGTACCGGGTCGAGCATCACCCCTCCGAAATCAAACTCACCGTCTGAAAAGATATCCAGCGGAAGGCCCACTAATTTGAAATAGAGGTGCCCGCTGAAACCGATGGCGAATCCGATCAGGGTGGCCATCAATGAAATAAAAAAGGCTTCGAGCATTATCATTCTGAACCGGCCCGCCGGACTGAGTCCGATCGCGTCGAGCAGCGAGAATTCCCGCTTCCTCTCCAGGACCGACATCAGCAGGGTATTCATCACCGTAAAGGCAACCAGGATAAAAATGGTCCCCTGGAAAACGTAGTTGAATCCGTCATCCAGGGCAATGGCGTCCCTAAGTTCCGGGAGAGCTTCAGCCCAGGTCAGAACTTCAAGTTGCGGGAATTCACGGGAGACCTCCCTTGCCAGGGGTCCGCTCAAATCCGAATCAAGGGTAAAAAGGGCGTACTGGTGAATCGAGTTTCCCATGTCGAAGCCCTTCTGGAAATCCTCCAGGGTCAGCATTACCAGGGAATGGTTGAATTCGTCGGTGCCGGTGTCGAGAATCCCGCAGACCCTGAGCAGAATGGACCTGATATCCTGCCCGTCCAGGCCCTGGGCCATGAGGACAGTCTTGTCCCCGATGTCCAGTTCCAGCTTTTCGGCGATACCTTTTCCGATTACTGCAGGATTGAGGTAATCATCTTCGAAAAAGGAACCCGCAACTACTTTTTCCGGGAATTTTGAAACCGACCGCTCTTTTTCCGGCTCCACCCCGAATACCATGGCTCCTGAAGCCCCGTCGGCCGAGGACATCATTCCCGAAACAAAGCATCTTTTCACGCTGTTTTCAATGGCATGGGATCCTGAGTTCTCATAATCTCCCAGCCATGCCTCTATTCTCGATTGATCCGGTTGATCCAGGGTCAGTTCGAATTTATCACTATCGTGGTATCCGTCGGCCTGGATCAGGACGTGTCCGCTGCCCATCCTCACCGCGGATTCAACCAGCTGCTTGTGGCTGCCGTCGCCGATACCCAGGCTGACCAGCATCAGGGCAAGGCCCAGAGCAACCGATGCCACGGTCAAGACCGTCCGTCTTTTGTTCCTCCAGAGATTACGCCAGGAGAGTTTTATCAGCAGAAGCATTCTTCTTTTCCTTGTATTTCAATCTTCATCGAAGGCATCCGTCTTGCCGGCCTACCGGCGAACAGGGTTCATGACCCAAAATCTCT
>CAZOGT010000096.1:0-1681 GCA_964579015.1 uncultured Acidobacteriota bacterium
CCCTTCCCCCCTTACCACATGACTCACCTTCATCAGCGCATCGTCCACGACACAGGCAAAATTATATTGCGGAGATCCATCTGACCTGAGCAGGATAAAATCCCCTATTTCCGATGATTTAATCGTTACGTGCCCGAAAACCAGATCCTCGAAGCTGATATCACCCGGCCTGACCCTGAGCCTGAGGGTGGGCTTCTCCCCATTTTCGATGCGGGACTTGACTTCGTCCGGGATCAATGTGCGGCAGTGCCCGGCATACTTGACCGGAAGGCCCTTTTCCTGCTGCTCGGCCCTGTCTTCGTCGAGCCGGGCCTGGGAACAAAAACAGTAGTAGGCCCTGCCGTCTTCCAGCAGCCTGGCCGCCTCGGCCTGATAGATCCCAAAACGGTCGGTCTGGCGGTAGGGGCCATAATCACCCCCCTTGTCCAGACCTTCGTCCCAGTCCAGCCCAAGCCACTTGAGGTCCTCAATCAATTCTCTTTCATATTCCGAATCGGACCTGTCAGCATCAGTATCTTCAATCCGAAGGATAAAAATACCCTTGGTCTTCCTGGCAAGAAGCCAGTTGAAAAGTGCTGTACGTACATTGCCGACATGAAGGCTGCCGGTCGGACTCGGTGCAAATCTTACTCTGGTTTCCATGCCCCAAAGTATACACTTTTCAGGCCTCCCTGCCTTGGTATACCGACAGTCCGGACCCGCCAATTCAGGCAAGAAAAAAACAGGCATTCGCTTTTCCTGGATAATGCGGGCACGCTCAGACATGGAAAGACTTAGTCACCTGTTATAATCTTTTTTCAGGGTACCCTCATCTAATCCTATAGAATTGTAATCATACCCTGCATGACTGGGTAGAAATTTTTATTGACGAATGCCACGGGCAGGTCATAAAATGGTTGATCATTCGGAATCCATTAAGATGATGCGAATACTATGAAAAGCAAAATCTGCTTTACGTTAATGGGGCTAATTTTTCTTGCGACCGGTGCAGGTTACGCTGAACCGGCCCCAGCTGAGTTCGGAAACCTTACAGGTCTGATCCTTGATGAAAGCGGCTCTCCCCTGCCCGGAATAATCATAACCGTGGTAGACACGGCCAGGGACAATCTCCTGCCGATACTGGCAAGAACCAACAGTGAAGGGATGGTCCACTTCAGGGAACTGGCAGCCGGGTTGTACAAACTCGACATAAAGAGTGCGGATTTCCGTACCCCCAGCCGCAACCTGATAAAAATTTTCCCTGAGAGAACCATTACCGTAACCCTGGTACTGCAGAGACTTGCGGGGATAGAGGAGGGGCTTAAACCTAACCTGGGCATCAAAGCCCTTCTCAGGAACTCCGCTCTCAAAAGGCTGATTTTCCGTAACCATCCCGGACTTTCATCAGATTATGATGACGATAAAATTTTTGACCGCGCGGTTTTCCAGCTTTCCAACAGCTCAGGACTGGGGGGAGACTCCTTCTCTGTCCCAGGTGACTCCTGGAGCGGAATGACTTCCAGCTTCGCTGTGGTTGACGATTTGGGAGCATCAGGAGAATACACCTTCGCCGGGCAGCTCAATTCGGGCCAGGATTCAATGTGGCGGTTGAAAAATTCCATTGAAAAGAGGCTCGGAGAGAACCATACTCTAAACCTTTCGTTTGGCTACGGACGTCTTAGCTTTGACCAGCCTTCTCTTA
>CAZOGT010000096.1:1691-9997 GCA_964579015.1 uncultured Acidobacteriota bacterium
CACTACAGCACCGATTACACTTCAGCCTACGGTTCGCTGAAGCTGATCAACCTCTCCCTGGAAGAGCATTACCAGTTGGCCTCATTTCTTGCCGTAACCCTCGGAACCGAGATTAACCGCTACAGCGGCGAACAATTGGGAACATTGATAAGCCCTGAAGTGAAAATGACTTTCACCCCCTGGGAAAGAACGATTTTCGAAGTCTCTTCCCTGGGTAAACGACCTTCAATGAGCAACACCATCCATGCTATTGACGGTCGCAAGGTAAGCCTTGCCAGCCCTCTCAGGATAGTCAGGTTCAACAACCAAACATTCCTTGGATCCCATCGATACAATACGGCCAGGATCGTTCAGGCCCTGGGTTCGGTCGCGGACGTTGAACTTGCCTATTTCAAAAACAGCCTGGACGGAGGATGCATTCCGGTTGTCGCCGTTTCATCAATGCCTGGAACTTCCAGGCCATTGTCACTGGGAGATGGAGTGCTTTCCAACCAGGGCTTGAGGCTCACTTTCCAGCGGGATATTCTTGACAATTTCAGGGGTGGGGTATCCATTATCAGGGGCCATGGACCCGGGCTGGCTGAGGGCCTTGAGATATCCTCCATAAACCAGCTTTCCTACAGTGCACTGTCGGAAGACTCCAGCTACCATGCCGTCGCAGCCCAGCTGGAAGCTTTCATTCCCAGGACCAACACCCGCATAACAGCCCTCGTCAAATTAATTCCCGGGGACAAACCGCTCTATACTGTAGATCCCATGAGTGATGTCCTTGAAACCGGAAATGAGGGTGTTAATATTTTCATCCGGCAGATATTTTCGCTTCCCGGAGATTCTCTTCCTTTTTCAGCGCTCAGTTTTCTTTCGCCGAGAAAAATCGAGGTACTCCTCGACGTTCGCAACCTGATGGATGTCCACACCGGCCGGATTATGACAGACACCGAAACCATCACCCTGGTACAGAATCCGAGGTCCATACGAGGCGGAATCTCTTTCAATTTCTGATTTTCCGCAATTCAAAATAATGGACTTTAATTCATGTTTTTGGATCTGAAGTCGGCAATCCAGAACCAGTCTCTCTTTAATTCAGTGATAAAAATAGGTTTACTGCTCCCATATCGGCCTCAGCAAGTAATAAACAGTCAAAATGGCACCATATTTGCTTGTTAATACAATGGAATAAAAAAACACAAAGCAAATCTGGAAAAATGAAACGCAAGGGACGCTCCCGCACAATATTTATTTTGGTTGTCGCGCCGATACTGGTGTATCTGGGCTTGGTGAATATCGCTGAACGAACCAGCTGGAGAACACCTTCAGACGGACTCGCCTGGCAGCAGGGAGAATCAGGGCAACCTGTCCTGCCGCCCGGGAGTTTCCCTGATTTCCCTCAAATAACCGAGCACCACTCACTGGCAAGCGTCGACAGCATCCCGGTCGAAGGGGTTGATGACCATATTGAGATTCTGGAGGCGTTGTCAGCCGGGAATACCTCGGACTCGTTCGTTGTCGATTACACGTTCAGGAGCAGTAAAACCGCTGAGGAAATAACAGTCCCGGTCAGGATTGACAACCGGACCCAGTTCGACAAGGACGAAATCCCCACCGTGCTGCTGGCTTTCGGATTCCTGGGAATAGGACTCTTCATTTTTCTCCGCAACTGGAACGAAAACGGGGCTTTTCACTTTGCCCTCCTCTGTTTCGTATCGTTCTCACTGCTGATATTCAGGTATTCCGGCCGGGCTGATACCTTTGACATTGCCGTATACCTCCTTTCAGCAGCAGCCTTCATCTTCCTGCCCCCCTTGTTCCTGCATTTCTGCGCCTGCTTTCCCCGAAAAGTATTCGGGAGCCTCAAACAGTGGAAGCTCCTGGGGATGGTCTACACGTTTCCGGTCGTGCTCTTTCTCCTCCACATGGCATGGTTCATGGGTCACCTGCAGTCGATCGGGTTGAGCAGGAATCCGGGGGTAAGCCATGCGCTGGACCGTTTCGAGCTGCTGGTGTTCCTCCTCTACTTCACCGCCTCAATATTCATCCTTGCGAGGGGCTCCAGGGTATTCAGGGAACCAACTGAACGCAAACAGCTGAAATGGCTTCTGGGAGGGACAATCTTCGGCCTGCTTCCTTTCTCAGCGCTTTATGCCGTTCCCTTTATCCTGAACATGTCCATGGATACACTGAATGAAACATCCGTGATCTCCCTCGGCATCATCCCGGTCACCTTCGGATACGCCATCAGCAAATACCGGCTCAGGGACGTGGACTTCATCTTCCGGAAAAGCATTGCCTATGTAATAGCCAGTTCCACGCTGCTGGCCTTTTTTGTCGGCATAGCTCTTTTAATAGCGCGGACTGTCCAGGATTTCACCTCTGAATCGAGTTTCCTGCTCCTCTCCGTAACGGCCCTGGCCGTAGCTTTTCTGTTTGCCCCGCTCAAGGAGCGGATTGATCAGCAAATCGAAAGGGTCATCTACAAGGACCGCTATGGTTATCGCCGTTCCTTCCTGAACTTCGGGCATACCCTGGGGCTGGAAATTGATCTTCACCGGCTGATCACCCAGATAATCGACCGTTTGAATAAAGCCCTCGACATATCCCCGATTGTCGTATACCTCAAGGACAAGAATTCCGAAATGATCTATCTGCTCGAAGGGTCTCTGGGACTTGATGCGGCTAACGTGCCGACAGTCATCAACCTTGATCCCGCCCTGGCACTTTCCCGGGAGATTGAGGAAGAGGGAACTGAAACCGAGGGCAGCCTGGCGCTCCTGGAAAAGCTGCAGAGCCATTCCATCAATCACATTGAACCTTTGACCGTAAGGGGCCGTGACATCGGATTTCTGGGACTTGGAAAACGGAGCAACGGGGACGAGCTTTCCACACAGGACCTGGACATGGCAGTCTCCATGGCTGCCTATGCGGCTGTGGCAATTGACAACGCCTCGCTTTACACCTCTCTCAAGACCAAGGCGGTGGAACTGGCCCACCTCCGGATCTACAGCGAGAACGTCATTGAAAGCATCAGCCATGGGGTTGCTGTTATTGATCCCCAGGGAGTGGTTACTGTCTGGAACACTGCAATGGCTTCCACTACTGAAATATCGAAAGCCGAGGCTACCGGAAAGCCGATAGCCTCACTGCTGCCCGGGCACCTGACCGATTCCATCCGCAAGCTGCTTGACGGAGAGGACTGGCTGGTGAGCGGACCTCACAGGATATTCAAGTATCACTTCAAAGCCAGCAGTGAAAGCGAATCGAAACTTCTCAACATCTCGCTGGCCCCCTTCTTTTCTGAAGAGGATGTCAATACCGGCACCCTCCTGGTTTTTGAAGATGTCTCCCAGCGGGTTCAGCTGGAGAGCCAGCTGCAGCAGGCTGAAAAGCTGAGCTCAATCGGGCTTTTTGCCGCCGGCCTCGCCCATGAGGTCAACACCCCCCTGGCAGGAATATCATCATATGCCCAGATGCTGCTCGAAGAGGTCCCGGAAGGCGATTCGAGGAGGGAGGCCCTGATCAAGATCGAAAAACAGAGTTTCCGGGCCTCGGAAATCATCAACAACCTGCTCAATTTTGCCCGATTTTCTGAAAGTGATTTCAAGGAAGTCAATATTAACAGGCTGATGTCGGATACTGTGTCCCTGCTTGAGCACCAGCTCCGCAAAAATGGGATCAACCTGGAAATGGACCTGGCTGATGAGCTTCCTGAAACCCTCGGCAACGGCGGCAAGCTGCAGCAGGTGTTCATGAACCTTTTTCTTAATGCCAAGGACGCCATGCCCAGGGGAGGGACACTCAACCTCCGGAGCTATGAGAATAATTCCGAAATAGTAATAGAAATCAACGATACCGGTGTCGGCATTTCAAAGGAAGACATCAAGAAGATTTATGACCCGTTTTTTACGACAAAATCTGTAGGCAAGGGGACCGGGCTGGGCCTGTCAGTATCATTCGGAATAATCCAGGAGCACTCCGGCCGGATCTCCGTGGAAAGCCAGCCCAACAAGGGGACTTCATTTTCCCTCTATCTTCCTGTAAAGAGAATCAACTGAAGACCTGTTTCCGTGGAAACTAATCCATGGGCATCAGCCTGCCGGCTGCCCGGGATTCTGAACGCATGGTTTTCAGCTTTTATCTATAATGAAAGAATAGTTGTTTAACTCCTGAAATAGTCAACCCGGTCGCAGGATCGGGTCATTTTTTATCTGATTGAATATTATGACTCAAGCATCAGTCCTCTTGATAGATGATGAAGAAGTAATCAGGGATGTCATTTCCAGGCTTCTTGAGAAAAACGGCTACCAGGTGTTTTCAGCTGAGGAATGTGACTCAGGGCTCAGAATCCTGCACGATAATCCGATAGACCTGGTGCTTCTTGACCTTATGCTGCCGGGGAAAAGCGGCCTGGAGTGCCTGCAGGAAATATTCGACATAGCCCCGGACATCTCGGTTGTGATGATATCGGCATACGCATCAATAGAAAACGCAGTCCAGGCGACCAAAATGGGGGCCTTTGATTTTGTAACCAAACCTTTCAAGAATGAAGAACTGCTGAATGTCATCAAGAACGGGCTGGCCATCAGGTCCCTCAGTATCGAAAACCAGGCCCTGAGGAAATCATTCCGGGACCGCTACAGCTTTCACAGCATTATCGGGAAAAGCGAGCCTATGCAGAAGGTGTTCGACCTGATAAGCAATGTCGGCCCCAGCAAATCCACCTGCCTGATAACCGGGGGAAGCGGTACCGGAAAAGAGCTTGTGGCCAAGGCAATCCATAACTGCAGTCCCAGGGTTGAAGGGCCATATGTAGCCCTGAACAGTGGCGGCATACCCTCTGAACTCATTGAAAGTGAACTTTTCGGGCACGTGAAAGGATCCTTCACCGGAGCTGTTTCCAACAAAAAGGGACTGTTTGAAATCGTCGAAGGGGGTACGATTTTCCTCGACGAAATCAGTACGATTCCCCTTGAAACCCAGTCCAAGCTTTTGAGGGTGATTCAGGAGAGGGAGGTCCGAAGAGTCGGGGGACTCGTCAATATCAAAGTCGATGCCAGAATTATTGCCGCCACCAATACCGACCTGAAAGCCGAAGTGAAACAGGGAAGGTTCCGGGAAGACCTCTTCTACAGGCTGAATGTCATCTCAGTAGACCTTCCTCCGCTACGCGAAAGAAAGGAGGATATCCCCCTCCTCGCTGAGCATTTCATCACCCTTTTCTGTACACAGAACGAAAAATCAAAATACCCGCTGACCCAGGATGCCCTGAAACTCCTCATCGAATGGGACTGGCCCGGCAATGTCAGGGAACTTGAGAATGCCCTTGAAAGGGCCGTGGTTCTGGCTCCGGAAGGCGGCCCCAGTTCACCGGACTACCTGCCCTCCGAACTGCGCCGCACCGGGAAAGCTTCCTTCGCGGTTGATCCTGAGGGGTCCTCACTGAAGGACCTTGTCCTGGAATTTGAGAAAAACCTTATCCTGACTGCCCTTAAGAAATGTGACTGGAACCAGAAAAAGGCAGCCGGCATGCTCAGGGTCAACCCGACAACCCTTAATGAAAAACTTAAGCGGCTTGATATCGCAATCCCCCAGGAGTAACAACCAGTTCCGAGCCGGCCCCTTCCGGAAGGCTGCCGGCTCCGGTCTCATGCAACCCGGGAGATTGGTTGCCGGTCTTTTTCTGAATGCAAAAACCTCCCCCTGTTTTGATATACTGTATTATTAGGTTTTAAATCGTTTATTGATCCCCGAGATGCCGCTTGACGTCTACTTAACAAGCGGCATTTCAGGGATGTGCGAAAATTTCATCATTATGAATTCGCGGATTCCCGGAAGACGGGACAGGAAATCCATAAAATATATTTTTCGGAGGGCAATATTTTGGTATTAGCATTAGGCGGTCCGGTTCTAGGGTATTTCAATCAGGGCGGCCCACTGATGTGGGCTCTTTTGATTTGTTCAATTGTTGGACTTGTTTTTATTATCGAGCGGGGAATCGCTTATTACAGGATAAAGGGTGACACCGCTTCAATCGTGGCTGAAGTCCGGGACCTTCTTCTGGACAACAAGCTGCGGGAGGCTGTGGATTTCTGCGAAAATTTTGACCATCCCGTAGCCGTAACCACAAAATCAGGCCTCCTCAGGTTCGGGAAATCCCACGAAGAAATCGAAAAGGCCATGGAAAGCGTCGCCCTTCACGAAATATCAAAGCTGGAAAAGGGACTCTGGGTTATCGCCACCATAGCCAACATTGCACCTCTCTTCGGATTCACTGGAACTGTGACAGGTATGATTTCATCATTTGAGGCCCTGGCTGAGGTCGGGCTCGGCAACCCCGAAGCGGTTGCCGGAGGTATTTCCGAGGCCCTGATCACCACCGCCACCGGGCTGATGATCGCACTCCCGACACAGACAGCCTACAACTATTTCACCAACAAGGTTTCACAGTTTGCCATGGACATGGAAATCAGCTCATCAGTGCTCCTGGAAACCTTCAGTGAAGCGGAAGAAAAAAGAGCAGGAGTCGCCGACTGATGCAACTGCGTGGCAAGACAAAAGTGCAGAAGACCGTGATCCCGACAGCTTCAATGTCGGATATCGCCTTTCTGCTGATCATTTTTTTCATGCTTACGACTTCCTTTTCCCCGGAACGTACAAGTGTCCAGCTACCTGAATCCCTGGTCCGGACCGAAGTGACTGATCAGGCCTCAATTGTCGCGATCAAGGAAGACGGAACCATCATGTTCACCAGCGGTGAAGAGGCTGCCTACGAGTTGTCAGGCCCCAGTGAACTTGGACAGTTAACTGAAGAGATAATAAGTTTGGTGGAGGACAAGGAATTTGTAATCAAGGCAGACCGCAACGTTCCCTACCAGATGGTGGACAGCGTACTGGATGCCCTCCGCTCCAACGGAGCCAAAAACGTCGGCCTGCTTACCCGGCCTGAACCCCGTTCTGCGGCAACTCTACAATAAGAGCATAACCATGAAACTAAGACGCCTTCGGGAAAACAACGAGATACCGACCTCATCAATGTCGGATATTGCCTTTCTTCTGATAGTCTTCTTTATGCTGACCGCGGTATTCACCTCTACCCAGGGGTTACGCTTTAAATACCCGGATGATGACCCCACCAACACAAATATTCAGCCGGAGGAAGCCGTACATATCAGGATTAACGGGGAAGGACAGTTCGTAGTGGATAAGGTTGGGATGTCCCTGGAGGAACTGGGTGGCTACATCCAGTCCAAAATGGACCAGAATCCTGATAAACCCGTCATTGTCCAGACAATGCCGCAGGTTCCCTATTTTGCAATGATCGATGTATTTGACCTGCTGAAACAGCTGGATGTACAGAACGTATCGATACCCACTAAAACCGAGATTGAACGATGGAAACAATTTGGAGTTTTTTAATGCTTCCCGTGAAAAAAGAGCTCCTTTCATTCTCATCTCCGGTCCTGGCGGCAATAATTATGCTCTCCACTTTTTCCCTGCAGGCCCAGGGGGATTTCCAGAAAGCTGTCTCGTTTTACAAGCAGGAACGTTACGAAGAAGCGGCCGCTGAATTCCAGGAACTTGTTAAGGAAGATCCCTTGTACGAGACCGGTTACCGGGTGCTGGGAGACTGCTACCTCAAACTCAAGCGGTATGCCGATGCCTCTGACGCCTTCGAAAAAGCTGTTGAACTTGACCCGGAAAATTTCACATCCTCCCATGGTCTCGCGATGGCCCGCTACAACCTCAAGGATTATGACGGCGCGATTTCAACCCTCGCCAAAGTCGAATCCCTGGCCAAGTCTCCGCCTCAGAGATACCAGCTTTACCATATAAGGGGATCGTCCCATTACCAGAAAGGGAATTTCCGGGAGGCCGTGGAGGACCTCTCGAGGGCCAATGATATCCAGAGAGGCAATTTCTCCGACATACTGCAGCTCGGGATTTCCAATTTCAGGCTTGGCAACCTCGAGGAGGCCGGAAATTACCTGGAACAGGCGGTCAGCATCAGGCCCGGCTCCAGCGAAGCAGCAGATTTCCTCGGGCGGACCAATTTCAGGCTCGGCAGCACCGCCCTGCGGGAAAAAGACTACTCCCGGGCGGCCCGTCTTTTTTCTTCATCCGTCAGCCATAATCCGGAAGACGGGGAAGCCTGGTTCAACCTGGGCCTGGCCTACCTGTTCAGCGACAACCTGATGAAAGCTGAAGAAGCCTTCCTGAAAAGCGTCAATCTCCAGCCTGACAAATGGCAGCCCCACGATCGCCTGGGCTATATATTTGAGACTACTGAACGTTACGAGCTTTCCCTGGAACAC
>CAZOGT010000097.1:0-9943 GCA_964579015.1 uncultured Acidobacteriota bacterium
AATGCCGGGCAGCCCTTTCTGGCGGTTTTTATTGCCATGTGTCAGGCGCTGACGATTTTCAGGTTTTCAGCATCCCATAGCATTGTTTTGTTCTGCCGGTATGATTCCACCGCCATTTTAATGGCTACCATGGTGGATGTACCCAGTTCGACATTGCAGTTCAGCTGGCCGCCTTTGCGGATAACATTGAAGAAATTCTCGTGCATGTCGTCCCGGGGGTCGACATTTGGAGAAACTTTATTGTATCCGCCATGTCTCCGCGCGAACTCTCCAACATAGTCTCCGTTCCCGGTCAGTAGCATCTCATTCTGTTCCAGGAAGTCGATGGTTGCGTATTGTCCATAGATCCTGATTGGTACGGGGGTGTCATTGGTGAGGATGCTGGTCAGGGTGATGGTGAATTCCTCGTTATAATCAACGTTCATAATGAATACATCGGGAATGTCCCGCCCGTCTTTCAAAATATAGAGGCCTCCGTTGGCGTTTACCTTGCGGGGGCAGACTCCATCAGCTCCTACGATAGAGATCAGGAGCGGGGCCAGGATATGGTAGAGCAGGTCAGTTGCGACGCCTCCGTTGTAGGGCCAGTACTTCCTGAAGCGGAAGAAGTGTTCAGGATTCCATTCGATTTTTGGAGCCAGGTCCCATTCGCTTCCCAGCCACATGTCCCAGTTTATATAGTCATCCCCGCTCTTTTCCGGACCTGCGGTCTGGTCAATCGGGAACCACTCATTGAAGGCGCCCCCTTTTACGTTGCGGTTGTAGCCTCCCTGGGCCCAGGTAACCTTCCCGACGTCTCCGGACCGGATTATCTCTCCGGCCTTCCAGAATCGGGCGTCACCGGTCCGGCCGGGACCCACCTGGAATACTTTTCCATATTCATTTACGGCCTCCCTTACCTCAAAGGCCTGGTCAACCGTGAGGGTCATCGGCTTCTCACAGTACACATGTTTTCCGGCGGCCATTGCCTCAATTGAAATCTTGGAATGCCAGTGATCGGGAGTTACGATAAATACCGCGTCGATATCATTCCGGTCCAGGAGTTCCCTGTAATCCATGTACCCGTCGCCCCCGCAGGCCTCCTTGGCCTTGTTAACCCTGCGGGTATAAACATCACAGACGGCTGCGATATCAATATTAAGTGCGTCTTTATCGCGCAGCATCCGGTTCAGGTGGCTGTTGCCCATGCCTCCGACTCCAATGATTCCCACCTTGATTCTATCGTTGGCACCCATGATGTTGCGCATGGATTTGGCGGATATGGCGGCCAATCCTGCTCCGGCAGCTGTTGTTTTGAAAAAATCTCTCCTTGTTGGTTTCATTCTGTCCCTCCTTTTATTTATTCCTCTGTTTGTTTTGGGTGAGGATTCTGTCCGGCACTGATGCCCCAATTTTTAGTTATGAACTGCATGATGTCAAGGACATAAATCCATATCCCCAGCCGAAAAAACAGGGAAAGGCTCACGTTTCAGGTGTAATATTGGAACATAATCCGGATCGAAAGGTGAGGGCTTATGGAGCAGATAAGTGTTTTTGACATATTCAAGATAGGTATAGGTCCTTCCAGTTCTCATACCCTTGGGCCCTGGAAAGCAGCCCTGATGTTCTGGGAGGAACTGGGCAGGGAGGGTTTGCGCGATCAGCTTTACTCCCTGGAAATAACCCTGCATGGGTCTCTGGGAAAAACCGGTAAGGGTCACGGCAGCGACCTGGCGATTATTGCCGGGCTCATGGGCGAGGATCCGGTCACGGTGGACCCGGGTGTGGTTGACTGGCTCCTCAATGCGATTCCGGGCGGAGAGTCGTTTTATCCGTCGGGCCCGGCGGGATTCTGTTTCAAGCCTGCCGACCATCTCAAATTTGACCGGGAAAACGCGGGAATGCCCGATTTGGTTGTGAAAAGCACACTTCCCTATCACCCCAACGGAATAACCTTCAAATGCCGCTTCAGCGACGGGAAGGATCGAAAATCGGTCTACTACTCCATCGGCGGTGGATTTGTTATCAGGGAGGGGTCCCATCACCACGCAACCAGGGCGGAAAAGAGACCCTTGCCCAATCCAGTTGAAAAGGCCTCCGACCTGCTCTACTGGTGCCGGCTGAAGGACCTTCCGGGTTGGGGAGTTGACCTGGAGAATGAGCAGCACTGGAGAAGCCGGGAGGAGGTGATGGACAGGCTCCTTGAGATCTGGAAGACCATGAAAAGCTCGGTTGCCGCGGGTTGTTCCACTGGAGGTACCCTCCCTGGGGGACTGGGAGTCAAAAGAAGGGCCTGCCCCATGGCGGAGAATCTCCTTGGGAGGCCATTTGATTCCAGGTCCGAGTGGATGACCCAGGTTGCCAGGCAGAGTGATTCCTTCGACCGGGTGCTGAGATGGGTGACCTGCTTCGCCCTGGCCGTTAATGAGGTGAATGCTACGTTTGGCAGGGTGGTCACAGCTCCCACCAACGGAGCGGCGGGCGTAATCCCCAGTGTCCTGCTTTACCTCCAGTGCTTCAGCAGTTCCTCTGCCGATAAGGATATCTGCCGGTTTCTCCTGACCGCCGGTGAGATAGGGAGCATATTCAAGAAAGGGGCCACGATTTCCGCGGCAATGGGGGGATGCCAGGCTGAGATTGGGGTCTCTTCAGCCATGGCAGCCGGCGCCCTGGCCGAGGCCCTGGGAGGGACTCCGGAACACGTCCTGATGGCAGCGGAAATCGCCATGGAACACCACCTTGGCCTGACCTGTGATCCAGTCGCTGGATTAGTGCAGATCCCATGCATTGAAAGAAACTCAATGGGGGCTATTAAGGCGATTTCCGCTGCCTATACTGCCCTGGAAAGCAACCCTGATTCAGCAAAGGTTTCCCTTGATGAGGTCGTCCAGACCATGAAGGAGACAGCCGAGGACATGAGTGCCAGGTATAAGGAAACCGCAGATGGCGGCCTGGCCGTCAACGTCCCGGTTAATATCCCCAATTGCTGAATTCAAGGGAAATTTTATTATTGTGATTCGGCTGCACTTGAGTTCATTTCATAAAGGCAGTAGAATTCCGTTCATGAAGCGAATTTATTCCGTTTTTTCCATCCGTTCCGGGCCCAGCCCCATCAGGTTAAACCTTCCTTGATTTGAAGAGTCTTTTGTAATTATCAGGCTTCCAAACATTCTAATACTTATCCTTAAGCCCAGGCGCCCTTCTTTCAGGGCGGGCAGAAGGAAAGGGAACTTTCAGAAAAGGTTTTTCGTTATCAGAGTTATAAGCCCGGAAAAATAGATAAATCACTCAGGGCGTGGTTTTGTGGATTGGTTGGTCCTTTTAAATCTAATGGCTGTGAAAAGCCGAAAAGAAGGAGTGTTAACATGAGGAAAATCATTTTTTTAACCGCGGTTGTCAGCCTGGTTTTCTGCCTGGCCTCAACTGCTGCAGTGGCCAAGAATTACAAGGTGAAGCTGCACAGCGAAGCCGTTGTCAGCGGGCAGACGATTGAGCCTGGTTCATACCTGGTGAAAATCGATGACGGGGGTGTGCTTTCAATCCTGAAAAGCGGAAAGGTGCTTGCAGAATCTGAAGTTGTTTTCAGGCCTTTGGAGAATGCGACTCCGAACAGCGTATCCCTGGATGTAGATGGCAACTTGAAGGAAATCCGCTTCAAGGACGAGAAGGTTGTATTCCCGATGCTTTCAAATGCCGGTCAAACAAGCGAATAGCAATCTGGCGAAACACAACCCTCTCTGCATGAATATTCAATAATTATAGAGCAAAAATTAGAAAAAGTATAGTGGAATAAATTTCGATTCAGCTGGTTCGTTCGCTAAGGAGGCCTGCCGAAGCAATTTCGGCGGGCCTTTTTCATGAGGGCATGCGGATTTCAACAGGTATTTATTTTTTCGCGGGATTCGGGGCCTGACCCACAATTTTTTTTTAATTTTTCTTGATCCGGGAGAAGCCGTGATTTTTATTTATATTCTTCAATATCTAAAAACTGAGGCCGATTAACGCCTTTCCTTCCTCAACCGGCAGAACCAGCAGGAAATGCAAAAAACGTGAGAAACCTTTATGAAAAAAACTGCATAAGAACTTTTGATTCCGCAACATGTTAACGTGTTCTTTTGGATGTTGTTTTGAAGTTTTCATAATCTAGTTTATTTTTTGTCCAAGGAGTTTCAAAAATGAGGAAATCACTGTTTTCAGTCCTGGTCGTAGGTTTAATTTTCTGTCTTTTTTCCCCATCAGCAATCGCCAAAAATAATAATCTGAGATTGCAGAAGGATACTATTGTTGCCGGCGAGATGGTAAAAGCCGGTTCATACACGGTCAGGATCAATGATGAGGGAGTATTGGTATTGTTCAAAGGAAGTAAATTAATGGTCGAGGCCCTGGTGGATTTGGCTCCACTGGGAGGCGCGAACCCGAACAGCCTTTCTATAGACAAAAACGGTGTACTTGAAGAGATTCGTTTCGAGGAAAACAAGGTGATATTCCCAACACTTTCCAATGCCGGACGCGCGGCTGAATAGGCCTGTGGAGAACTGCGGTCTTCTTTTCAATGATACTGAAGACTGGCGGGCCGAATATATTTAGAATTTAAGAGATCGCTTCCCCTGAAGGATCAGCATAAAAAAAAGGCGGGACTGTCAGACAGACACGACAGGTCCCGCCTTTTTTTTATGCTTTGATTATCGGGATGGCGGACCGATGGTTTGTGGGATGTTGCCTGCAACGACTCCCTGCCTCCATGTAAAGGTCACGACTACCCATTCCTGCGCTTCAGGAACCATTGAAAGGGGAGGATTGATCACCTGATGTTTTTAGCATGCTCGTGAAACAAAGTGGTATCGTAATTCGTTATCCTAAGAAGACGGATAACTTATAAACTAAAGCAATATGGAGTTGTAATGAGAATTGATACATTTGTGTCTGTAATGGTTGTTTTTATGCTGCTGTTCACTCCTGTTGCCGGTCAGGGCGACTCGGTTGACGGTGTCCCTGGCGGCGCCCCTTCCGACTACAGGACCCCTGACTCTTATGTTGACAGGGCCAGGCAGTCGGGAATGTATGTAGAGATGTCTCTTCAGGATGCGGTCAGAATGGCTCTTGAGAACAACCTCCAGATAGAGATTGAGGGTTACAGCCAGGAGATCAACAGGGAGCTGATGTACGGGAGCAAGGGCTATTATGACCCGATTTTCAATTTCGCGATCGGGTGGAATTCCTCCGAACGTCCTACCACCAGTATCCTTGATGCCGGGGAATCGATATCTACAACTATTTCAAAAAGGTGGACTTACAGCACGGATTTAAGCCAGAATGTCAAGGGCGGAGGTAACGTGGGCCTGCAGTTTAATACCGCGGCCAATGCTACCAACAGTTCCTTCCGCTATATCAATCCCAGTTATGACTCAAGCCTCAGCATTAATTTCACCCAGCCTTTATGGAGAGGTTTCAGGCACACCTCCGTGGACCGACAGCTTAAGCTTTACAACCTGGATACCAGGATCAATGAGAGCCAGTTTAAAATGACGGTGGCTGACGTGATAAACCAGGTGCAGTCCCAGTACTGGGAACTGGTTTACGCGATCCAGAATCATGAAAACCGGAGACAGTCGCTGGCGCTTGCCCAGGTACAACTTGACAACAATCGAAAAAAAGTCGATATCGGGGTACTTGCGCCGATAGAGATCACTTCCTCAAAGGCGGAGGTGGCGACCCGCAATCAGGAGCTGATCGCTTCGGAGGTCAGCATAACCAACGCCTTGAATACCCTTAAGGGCCATCTTGCTCCGGATACCGGGGACAATCTCTGGGGCCAGGTCATAATTCCGACTGAGGATCCGGCGGTCAGGGATGTGAACATGACCCTGGATGAAGCTGTAGGCATTGCTTTGAGAAAACGGCCGGAGCTGGAGCAGATCAGCTACCAGGTGGCCCAGAATGAGGTGGACCGGGAGTATTACAGAAACCAGGGCAAACCTGATGTCAGCTTGAATGCCGGTTTGACCAGCCAGGGTACTTCCGGAATCGTATATGATACCACCGGCTCCGGGGGAGGAGGCTTTCCGGGAGCCGGGCTTGAACCGCTGCCGAACCATCCTTTTTACGGCAAATACGGAGAAGCCTGGAGCCAGGTGTACGGTTTTGATTACCTGACCTATAACTTTGGACTCAGTGTTGAAATTCCGATCATGAACCGCAGCAACAAGGCCCAGCTGGCCCAGATCGCCATCAGTGACCGTCGATACCAGACCCAGCTCAGGAATACTCAGCAGTCGGTGATGGTGGAGGTGCGCAATGCCTTCCAGAACATAATAACCCAGCGGGAATCGATGGATGCTGCCAGGGTCGCCAGGGAGCTTTCCGAAGAGCAGCTTGATGGAGAGACCAAGCGATTCGAAGCCGGGCTTTCGACTAATTTCGAGGTGCTTCAGTACCAGAGAGATTTGGCAACCGCCAGGGTTAATGAACTCCGGGCTGTTATTGATTATCAGCTGGCGCTGGCATCTCTGCAGGCTGCTACATTCACTGTTGTCGATGACAGTGATGTCTTGATAGCGCAGAGAGCCGGCAATTGAAGCAGGCGAAATTTTTATCTTACTGCTTAATGTCCCGAATAAGTCCTACCTGATTCGGTATAATCGATGAATGTTTACAGGCTCTGTTTCACTCCTTGCGATTGTATTTGTTTTTGGAGCGGCGATCGGGAGTTTCCTGAATGTATGCATCCACCGGATTCCCCTCGGGGAGTCGGTGGCAAGGCCAAGGTCGAGGTGCCCGGAGTGCCGAAGGCCTATTCCTGCCTGGCATAATATCCCGGTCCTGAGTTACTTCTTTCTCCGGGGCAGGTGCAGCAGCTGCGGCCGGCCCATCAGCTGGAGGTATCCGGCAGTTGAAATGGTCACAGGGTTACTGGCGGCTGGGCTGTTCCTGAGATTCGGGATGACCCCTTCGTTGCTGGTGAATGCCCTCTTTGTCTTCCTTTTGATAGTCCTTTTGTTTATTGACCTTGACAAGAGGATTCTTCCCGACAGTCTCACGCTGGGAGGAATGGTTATCGGACTGGTTTTGTCTCCCTGGCAGCATCAGGAATTTTTAAACCTCAGGATTATCCGTTCCTCAGGATACCCTTTACTTGAATTCATCATGAACCCCCTGATCAGCTCCGTCGCCGGCATTCTTTTTGGGGCCGGCTTTCTCTGGGGCGTGGCATGGCTTTACCTGAAGATCAGGAAAAAAGAAGGCATGGGATTCGGTGATGTCAAGATGATTGCCATGATAGGAGCCTTTACCGGATGGCAACTGACCTGGTTTACGATTCTGCTCGGTTCTCTTCTTGGTGCTGTGGCGGGTGGAGGCTACATGTACCTAAAAAGCCGGGACAGCAGGTATGAACTTCCTTTTGGAACGTTTCTGGGTATTGCGGCTATCGTCGCGGTTTTCTATGGCCCCGGGATCATCAGCTGGTATTTCAGTAAGTTGTAGAATTCTTCTCGGAGCCGGGTTCTGTATCGCTATCGGGTTTGAATCCCGGACCGGCGGCCTGGGCGGCAAGGAATCAGGGCCGGATCATCATTTTTTTCGATACCGATTCCTACCCCGACGCCTACCCCGAGCGTTTTAATCAATCAAGTCCGGCCTCGAATATTGTTCACAAGTTTTCGTTATTTCCGAATCTCATGCGTTACTTCCGGTTGAAGATGCTAAATTCAAATCTTTATTAACAAAGGAGTGCAAGATGAGAGACGTAATGAACGGCGTATTGTTAGCTTTGATGGTATCCATTCTTTTTACAGCGGGTGCTGTCTCGGCCCAGGGGTCCGGAAAGGTTGATATCAACCTGGGTGATTCTGCGGCCCTGCAGGAATTACCGGGAATCGGGCCGGCCATGGCCCTGAGGATCATCGAATACCGGGAAGCCAACGGCCCTTTTGAACGGATCGAAGACCTGATGGAAGTCAAGGGGATCGGGGAAAAGAGGTTCCTGAATTTGCAGGAGATGATTGTCGTGAATTCCTCCGGGGGCGAGAAGGGGGATGAGGGCAAGCAATCCGTTGAACAGTGAACCGGCTCAGGGCCGTAAGCCTCCGGGAGGGAGGCTTGATCCCCCTCCCGGAATCATTCCGGGCCCCTGGGGGCCGGAAAAACAATTTTAGGGTGAAGCAATTCCCCATGGCACAGCGATATTGAGACAAGTTCCCCGTGGTGGGTAAGCCTGTACTCGGAACGTTCAGAGGCTGTTTTACCCGGCAGAGGCCTCCCGTCCCTGACCAGCCTTGCCTCGTTTCTGTTGATTTCAATGGAGGGTATTTCGGGGAGCAGGCAATGCATGGGAACCAGTGCTGCCCGGGGGTCTTTTTTCAGTTCATCAAGGGTGAGTGTTTCTGAGATCGTGAAAGGCCCAGACCGTGTTCTGACCAGGGAAGACAGGTGGGCGCCGCAGCCCATATTGAGGCCAAGATCGTGGGCCAGGGATCGGATATAGGTTCCTGAAGAGCAAATGATCTTCAATTTGAGGCGGTTTTCCGTTTCCTCAACCAGGTCAAGGCTGAAGATCTCGACATCCCTGGGGGGGCGTTCGATGGTTTCATTTTTACGGGCCAGTTTGTAGAGCCGCTTCCCGTTGATTTTCACAGCTGAGTACATGGGAGGAATCTGCTGGATGGGTCCACGGAAACGCTGCAGGGCTGACTCAGTATCTCTTTCGGATAATGAAGGCACGGGTTTCTCGGCAACAATCCGGCCTTCGCGGTCGCAGGTATCGGTTTCCTGTCCCAGCCGGACTTCGGCGATATACTCTTTTTCCGTGGCCTGAAGATAGCGGGCCAGCCGGGTGGCCTGTCCGGTGACGATTACCAGCACCCCGGAGGCGAAAGGGTCCAGTGTGCCGGTATGTCCGACTTTGGTTTCCCGGCCCAGGATTCTCCGGCATCTGTAAACCACGTCATGGGAGGTGGGGCCGACAGGTTTATTGACTTTCAGGACTCCGTCGAAATTTTTTGCAGAAGTCATCCCGGGTACTTTCTCCAGCAGTTATAAAAGCTTTCTGAGCGTGTCCAGGACCAGGTTTCTGGCTTCTGCCAGGGAGGTTTTTTCCATTGAAAAACCGGCGGCCCTGGCGTGTCCCCCTCCTCCAAACTGCATGGCTATAAGGGAAACATCGACACGCTGTTTGGATCGAAGGCTCACCCGGAACCTGCGGTCCCCGGACTGGCGGAAGAAGGCGCATGCTTCGATCCCGGAAATGCTGAGAGGATAGTTCACGAAACCTTCAGTGTCTTCTACTGATGCCCCGCTTGCCTCCAGGTCATCCATTGTCATGTTGATGTCCGCGATCTTTTCAGAATCATCAACATGCAGGGTTGCCAGGACCCTGGAAAGAAGCCTGAGTCGGGACGATTTCTGGTTCATGTAAATATCCCTGGAAATATCGGCAGGGGAGGCCCCGAATGAAACCAAACGGGAGGCTATTCTGAAGGTATGCTCAGAGGTGTTTGAATACTGGAATGAACCGGTATCAGTCATTATGGCGGCAAACAGGTTGGTGGCGATCTCCGGCGTAATCTGAATGCCGAGGGATTCAATGAGCATAAAAATCATTTCTCCCACGGCGGAAATTGAGGGATCGATCCAGTTGATATCAGCCCAGGGGACTGTTGATCCGTGGTGGTCAATATTCAGGGAAGGCACCCCTGCAAGCCCTTCCAGTCCGGATCTTTCTGCATTTCCGCACTCAAGCGCTATGAACCCGTCGATCTCTTCTTTGATGTTTTGACCGATCCTGACTGCGTCGGCTCCCGGCAGGGATTTATAGATGTGGGGCACTGGATCGGCTGACATCAGTATGCAGGTCTTGCCGATGGAGGTGAGAGCCATGCCAAGCGCCAGCGCGGAACCGAGGCAGTCTCCGTCGGGCCTTCTATGTCCGGTAATGAGAAGCTTGTTCCTGGATGCAAGCCAGCTGGCA
>CAZOGT010000098.1:0-9929 GCA_964579015.1 uncultured Acidobacteriota bacterium
AAATAGACAGGATCATGAATACCATTGACCTTCACATTAATCAGCCATCTGGAAAGCCGCAGAACCCGGGATATATCCGGGCCACAGCCTGGAATATTGAGAGAGGAAATGAGTTCCAGGGATTGCTGGATGTTCTTTCGGCCCACCGGGAGATCAGTAAAAGTGACGTCCTGTTGCTCACTGAACTTGACCACGGAATGGCCAGGAGCCGCAACAGGCATGTGGCGAGGGATCTCGCCGCTGAACTGAACATCAATTCGGCTTTTGCGCCCTGCTACATAAACCTTGAAAAAGGCAGCGGCCTGGAAACAGGTATCGCCGGAGAAAACAGAGAGAGCCTGCACGGCAATGCGGTGCTTTCCCCCCATCCGCTGCGGGACCCCTTCGCCATACGTCTGGTTAACGGCAAGGATAAGATGAAAGGCAGGGAAAAACGGCTGGGAAGCCAGGTCGCGGTCGGGGCAACAATTCTACATCCCGCCGGGCCTTTCCGGGCGGTGAGTATCCACCTGGACGCCCATTCCACCCAGGAACACCGTGCCGGCCAGATAACAATGATCCTTGATCATATTGAACAGATGCGCCCCCGCCTGCCAGTCCTGCTGGGAGGAGACTGGAACACCACAACCTATAACTCCAGCAACTCCTTTTTTACAATTATGGGATACTGGAAAAGAGTCTTTATGGGTGTTCGAAATGTTATCCAAAACCATTTTCCCTATCCGGACCGCTACTTTGAAAAGAACCTCTTTCAGAGGCTGGAAGCCAGGGGTTACTCCTACAAAGACCTGAACGTTCCGGGAGGATGTACCCTGCACTACGATGTCAAGGACCTGGCGGCCAACGGGAGAATGGCTGATTGGATACCGTTCTGGTGCTTCTGGTTTATCAACTGGGCACTGGCCGGAAACAAAGGGCGCTGCTCACTTAAGCTGGACTGGTTCGCAGGAAAGCTGGTCGAACCACACGGAGACCATTCCTGCCGGATAGCCTACGATGTTCATGACCGGGAAAGCCCCCTCTCCGACCACGATCCGATCATGCTCGATTTCAGGCTGAAAAATGCCGGGTAAAGGCAGTAAAAAAATGCAGGGAAAAAAGGAAGGGAGGCCCGTAACTATGCCTCGGGACTCCCTTCAATAACTGCATTCAAACGAAAACTTCAGATTCCCAGTTCTGATTTGGCAGCGTTGATGATGGCCGTGGCATTGCCGGTATTGCCGTATCGTTCCCTCAGCAGTGTGTAGAGCTGATTGCGGGCTTCCCGGGCACTGCTGCCATCAAGAGCTACGGCCTTGGCAAAGGCATTGATGGAATTATCAATCCTGTTGTTCCGCCAATAAATATCTCCGAGCCGCAGGTAGGCAAAATCATTTTTGGGATCCAGCTTGATCGACTGCTCGAAATTACTGCGAGCCTCTCCATAATCCTGGTTGGCCCAGGCGTGCTCACCGATGGCCCGGTAACAAAAGGCCTGCGCCCCTTTTACGCTCTCAGGGTCCTTGGCCTTGGCCAGTCCCGCAAGAGCCTTCTGGGCCCTCTGGGAAGCAACGGCAAAATCATTTCTTGCCCATGCCGCCCTGACGCCCTCCACCAGCATTTCAGTATTGTTGGGATCGTGGCGAAGGGTGGTAGCAGCCCACTTGCTGAAATTAGCTTCGTCACCAAGAGCCTGGTAGGCCTTTGCCACCAGGTAGGCTGTTCCGGCGCTCGGCGACTGTCCGTAAAGCCTGGTGCCAAGTTCGACCATCTTGCTGGGCTGATTCAGTTTCTGGTAGGCCTCGGTTGCCAGGGCCACCATGTTCTTGTCAGTGGGGCGATAGGCAAGGAAGGCGCTTGCCTCGCTGGCCAGGTTTGACCACTGCCCGGCAGTGCGATAGGGCTGGAGGGCCTGGGCGTAGATATAGGAAACATTGGGATCCAGCTGGGATGAATCGAATTTCTTTACAAATTCAAGGGCCATGGCCTTCTGATTTGCAGCGCTGGTCTCTGCCTGTATCTTGGTAAACATCTCATACTCTTCAGCGTATGTATCGCTTTCCTGGGCCAGGGCCTGGCCAAATGTAAGCAATAACAATACTACCAAAGAGGTAACTTTTATTAACCTCATTGCCATAATTAAATCTCCTCCGAATGTTAACCGGGAATGACTTTATCTCTCCCGCCTGAAGACACAATAAAAAATAATCCAGTGCTGAACATGGTTCCGGTTATCCGCTGATAATGAAGCCACATATCAAAGCGGAATCCAGCCTGTCCGGATAAAAACCTCTGGTACATATACTTTAACAGGTAACCCCTGTTTCTTGAACCGCAAAAAGCATGAATCACGCATTTTCATGCTTACTTTATTATACGTCCATCAAGTACTTTTCGGTCAATATAGTCGCTCTACCACGACATTTCCGTTGTTAATCACTACCAGGGGGTCAAAAAGGGTACGGATATCGTCAAGTGGATTGCGGTCGACTACGATAAGGTCCGCCTCCATCCCTTCAATTATCCGGCCTGTTCTTTCCTCAATGCCCAGCAGCCTGGCCCCGTTGCTGGTAGCGGCAAGGATGGCATCCATCGGGGTAATGCCGCAGGCGAGCATGTCTTCCAGGTCATGGGGAATGCGTATCCTCCCGGTATCCTCGTATTCCTCATAGGAACCATCAGTAGAAGCCGCTATCGGAATCCCCCTTTCATATGCCGATTTAACTACCGCCTGGAGGGAGGAATACATGTGCCAGAACCTCCTGCGGAGATCAATGGCATCAGCACTGTCTCCCATCGGATCAGCCCTGGGGCTCATTACTGCAAGTGTGGGTACCAGGAATGTCCCTTTTTCCTTCATTTCATCAAGGGTTTCCTCACTGAGGTGAGTCCCATGCTCGATACTGTAAACCCCGGCTGCCACGGCTTGGGCGGCTCCGGTCCTTCCATGGGCATGGGCGGCAACCCGCTTCCCATGTTTTGCAGCCTCTTCCACCGCGGCTCTAATCTCCCCGGTATTGAGTTCAGGCTCCCTGGGATCAGTAGCCGCTGAGCCTGCCTTTCCGCTGGCCCCCACCTTGATCACATCAACCCCTTTATCCAGAAAGACCTTGACAATCGCCCTGACATTCTCCGCTCCATGCAGGTCTTCCTCCAGGTATTGTCCGAATTCAGGCAGGGTTACGAGGAAAGGCGCACCCAGGTCAGGCCTGATGATGCCCCCGGACACCAAAAGTTCCGGGCCTTCCAGGTGCCCTTTACGAATCAGGTCCCTGGTGCCGAGTGAACGAAAGTAGGGAGAACCCAGTACCCGGGCGGAGGTGACCCCTGATTTCAGGGCCCTTTCAGCAGCCGCGGGAGAATCAAGATGGGTATGGGAATCGATCAACCCCGGTAGAACCCACCGCCCCTGGAGGTCGATGACCCTGCCACCTTCCGCATCAGACTTACCGCTCAGGATGCTCTCGATCCGGTTCCCTTTAAGCACAATAACCTGGTTCAGGCGAACCGGCCCCCCGGTTCCATCAATAAGGTTGGCATTCTTCAGAATCACCTTATTTTGGGCGATTACGAGACCCGGAACAGCCAGAACCGCGAATAAAAAAAGCGTAATTTCAACCAGGTATTTTTTATAGTCCAAGACATTAACCTCCAGAAGGGGCTCCCGGGCCGACTGGCGCGGCGGGGCAGCCCCGTTGGTCAGATTTCATAGCCCAGGCAGGTTCCCACCTGGCGCGCCGCTGCAATCCAGGGATGATCAAGGGGTACAGTTTTCCGTTTTCCCGCCACCTCATCCAGGGAAACAGGGACAGCCTCTTCTCCCCGTGCCGCAACCATGACACCCGACACCCCGTCATTCGCCAGCCGGGCGCATGCGGTACCCAGCCTGGTAGCCAGGATCCGGTCGGCGGGC
This sequence comes from uncultured Acidobacteriota bacterium, assembly GCA_964579015.1. GTDB lineage: Bacteria > Acidobacteriota > UBA6911 > RPQK01 > JAPXNP01. The sequence continues at coordinate 3,893 of CAZOGT010000098.1, forward strand.
GAAGGAGCTCCTCCCCTCTGGAGATGGCCAAGAATCGTTACCCTGCTCTCCAACCCGGTCAGCTCCTGCAGCCTGGCTGAGAGCATCATCGTCCTGTTGGCAAGCCTGTTCTCAATCTCTTCCCGCGTCAATGAAAATGAATCTTCCTCCTCATCACCGTTGCGCAGGATCTGCAGCATTTCACAGTCCTTCCGGGAAAAAGCCCCCTCGGAAAGCGCAATGATGCTGAATCGTTTACCCGCCTTGCTCCTGTTCCTGATGGCTTCAGCCACAACCTGTATATCATATGGTATTTCAGGGATCAAAATAACGTCAGCCCCTCCGGCCAGACCTGATCCCAAGGCCAGCCAACCGGTCTTGTGGCCCATTATTTCTACGATGATAATCCGGTGATGGCTGTGGGCTGTACTGTGCAGCCTGTCAATTGACTCTGTCGCAATCCCCAGCGCCGAGTCAAATCCAAATGTCGTATCCGTCATGGCAACATCATTATCAATTGTTTTAGGAAGGGTAATGATGTTAAGGCCTGCCTGGACCAGCCGCAGGGCATTCTTCTGGGTCCCACCCCCTCCAAGACAAATCAAAGCATCCAGATGATTTTTACGGTAATTCTCGACAACGACCTCTGTCATGTCCAGCTGCTGGTTCCCAACTTCCATCTTGTGGGGTTTATCACGACTGGACCCGAGAATGGTTCCCCCCCGGGTGATGATATCAGACAATCCCGCATCATCGAGCGCAACCGTGCGGTTGTATACAATGCCCCTGAACCCGTCCCTGAATCCCACAATCTTCATCTTGTAGCTTCCCAAAGCGGCTTTGCCTACAGCCCTGATTGCGGCATTCAACCCGGGGCTGTCGCCCCCGGCTGTCAGTATTCCCAAATATTTTGACATTTATAATCTCTTTCCTCTTGACTGTTTCCCTGATTCTAACAGCTATCCTATTCTACCCGTCATCCCGGACAGGAAGCACGATCCTGGAAAAATTCGGCTATTAATAAATAAATACACACCACCCTATCAGCTTCCTCCCGGCAGGGAATTCTTCTTACCCTGGATACGGAATAAATTTCCTTCATAGCAAAAAAAAACTTGGATCTTTTGTCATGGATTACGATAAGATGAGTTCATGAAGAATCTAACCTTACTAACAATCGTTTCACTCTCTTTGATCCTGTTTTTTGCTGCCTGCGGGCCGGCTGAAGAAGATTCTGCAGAGGCGGTTCAGGTTGAACCCGAAGTGGTTAAGCCTGAGATCGGCTCAATGGTAACCATACCGGCAGGAGAATTCACCATGGGCTCCGACGTTCGCGCCGGTTCGCCCCCCCTTGCCAAACCTGCTCACACTGTAGAGCTTCCCGAATTCGAGATTGATGTCTATGAAGTTACCAACGGTGAATATGCTCGCTTCAACATTGAAAGCGACTATAAATCCGAGGGTGACTGGAGATCCTTCTACAAGATCGGGAAAGAAGATTACCCTGTTGCCAACGTCACTCATGCAGACGCCAAAGCCTATTGTGAGTGGGCCGGCAAAAGGCTCCCCACGGAAGCCGAGTGGGAAAAGGCAGCCAGGGGACCCGAAGGTTCAGCATACCCCTGGGGAGAAGTTTTTGACTGGAGAAATGCCAACGTAAGCGAGCACGGACTGCGCGACACCGAGGAAGTCGGGTTACTTGAAACCGACAAAAGCGGTTACGGCCTCTACGACGTAATGGGGAATGTCCAGGAATGGACTGCAGATGTCCTGGAACCCTATCCAGGGGGGGAAACTGCCGACGTCAAAGCTTATAACGGGAAGTTCATCGCTGTGCGCGGCGCGTCGTATGCCATCAAAGGGGATTCTACGCTCCTCTGGTCCCGCCACGCCTACCTTCCTTCAGCACAGTACGGGCTCGGATTCCGCTGCGCAAGGGGCGGAGCGGAAGAAGAAGCAGCTGAATAAAACTTCATCTCTGCCTGAACAGAGCAAAGACAGGTCGAGTTAACCAGTTTGAATCAGAGCCTCGATTAACATATAATACGGGCTCTGATTCAAACTGAGACAGAATAACGCGGGGTGGAGCAGTCTGGTAGCTCGTTGGGCTCATAACCCAAAGGTCGGGGGTTCGAATCCCCCCCCCGCAACCAACTTCCCTATACCCCAACAGCCCGCTGATTTGAATTAAGCAGTTTCCAGGCCTTCCTTCCCATAACCCTGTATCAGTATTTACTGGAAAACAACATGATGCTGAGGTTAAACTTCTTTCATGAACTCAACATGCAAAAAAACTCCTCCCGTAATCCTGAAACATGCGATTATCATGCTGGCTGCCCTGCTCTGCTCACCGGCGGCCCATGCCCGTGATCAGGAGGCCGTAGATCCTGACAACATGCTTTTCCTGGATTTCACTGTTTCCGGCAATCAAAGCCCCGGGACCGAGCTGCGGCCCGAACAGGTTCAGATCTCGGTCAATGGAGAAAAAAGGGATATCGCCTATTTTTCAAGGCTGGCGCCGGAATCACTCCGCAGCGATGATCCCAATTCCTGGATTGTGGCCAACCAGTTGCGCGGCCGGCACGCGCTGATAATAGCCCTGGATCTGAACAGCCTTGACAATGCCGCCCTCAACAGTACCAGGATGAGTATCCGGGCAATGCTGGATGAACTTCCTGACAACCATAATAAAAGAATAATGCTGGTCACCCTGGGCAATCAGATGACCATAGCCCAGTCATTCACCTCCGACAGGGCCGCTGTCTACGAAGCCCTTAACAAACTCCAGGCTGCTTCCAGAAGGATGGACTACCGGTCGCTGATCGAATCTATTTCCGAGATTTTCACCATCCAATACGACCAGAATCCCGCCCAGGCCATGGACGAAGCCATCAGAGAAGCTACCCAGTTCCTGATCCAGATCAGAGGCCGGACTCAATCTTTAATCTCCGGAATGGAGCTGCTCACTGAATGGTTCGCAGGGCTTTCAGGCCCAAAAAATGTTCTGCTTTTTTCCGGGGGTTACCCTCTGGTTCCAGAACCTGTTGTCCAGGACATAATCAGGGCCTACAACCAGAGCGATGCGGCTGGAGATATAATCCCGCCTTCCCTCCTCAGCGCCAAAATGGGTTCAAGCGGAGAAACCGCCGTTTCGGAAATAATCTCCTCCCTCGTCTCCAAGCTGAATCGTAACCAGACTACGATCTTCACCTTTGATTCCCGTGACGTCAAATCGGAAAGCCTCGCGGCATCAAGCATCAGGTGGCTTCCCCAGAGACTTGTGGCAAGGCACAATTCATCCCACGTCACTGCCGGGCATGAGTTCCTTAAAGACCTCTCCCAGTCAACGGGAGGAGAACTGATCTCCGATCCTGGAAACATTTTGAATGCTGCCGCAGGCAGCGGCCGGGCATCCTATATTGCCGGGATAGAAGCAGCCTCCGGGGAAGAGCCGGGAGAAACGGGTCTTTCCGCGGCCATTGAAATAGTGGATCAGTCAGGATCCCGGGACACCTCCATCCAGGTTAGGGGAAGGGACAGCCTGTTCCGGCTCCTTTCGGGCAGCAGCGAAGAAGTGCTGACAGGCGCCTTCAACTTTCCCTACTATCATCGAGACTTTTCCGTCTCTCTCAAGGCAGGCGTCCTGGAGGACCAGGTTTCGGTCGAGGCTGTGATCCCCCCGCAATCCCTGCTCTTCGTCAGGGAAAGGGACACCAGTTTCTGCATGCTTGAAATATTCGGATTGCTTTCCGACAGTGACGGAAACCCCATAACCGGGGATAAAAAATTTACATTCGCCAGGCAGTTTCCAATTCGAATGAACAATGATCAGTTGAAAGCCCTCCTGGCGAGGGAATCCGTGACCGCCGGCGCTTCCGCGTCCGGAATCGCGCCCGGAGAATATGACCTGACCGTAGTGGTACGACAGCCCCGCACCGGGATGATCTCAGCCTCAAGGATGAAGATCAGGGTTGGGGAAGATCAATAGAATCAGATTCTCGGTGATACACCCCCCCTTCCGAGCAGACGGCAGGGAGTATTTTTTTCGAAAGGACAAAATAATGCAAAAAAGACCGTATTATTTATCCATCCTCTTGACGACGTTACTACTGCCGCTGTTCAGCTTCGCCGAAGCACCGGAACCCGTCAATATTTTCCCCCTGCAGGATCAGCATGCGCACGGGTCGACCATTGCCGAATGCCCTAATGGAGACCTGCTGGCCGCCTGGTTCCAGGGTTCAGGAGAACGATGGGCTGATGATGTGAGGATCATGGGATCGCGTCTCAGAAAAGGGAGCAGTGAATGGAGCAAGCCCTTCCTGATGGCCGATGTTCCTGATTTTCCCGACATTAATCCAGTCCTCTTCGTAGACCAAAAAAATGAATTATGGCTGACATGGTATACAGTCATCGCCAATCAGTGGGAAACATCCCTTCTTAAATATCGCAAAAGCAGGAATTACATGCTCGAAGAAGGACCCCCGGAATGGTACTGGCAGGATAACATCCTGGTTAAGCCCGGAGGATTGACCGAACGCGGGATGCAGCCCGGAGACCCTTTCCTGGAATCAGTTGAAAGGCAGGTTGAACAACTGGACGCCAGGTACAAAACCGAGGGGGCCGCAGATTCACCTGGCAAAGCCGCAGGCCTGGCTGCGGTATGGGAAAGGAGAAAGGAACGGCTCCTCGAAAAGGCCGGCGGACTGGATATGGTCAGGAGCGGGCGCCTCTACAAACCGGACGGTTCCTATACTGAACAGCCCCTGGGATTCCCCTACTTCAGAAGAATGGGATGGCAGACCCTGAATAAACCTTTCATGGAAAAAGACCGGATAATCCTGCCCCTGTATTCCGATGGATTCGGGTTTTCGCTGATGGCCATCACTGATGACTATGGCAATACCTGGTCTTTCAGCAACCCCCTGGTCGAAAACGGAAACATTCAACCGTCAATAGCCGTCAAGTCCAACGGAAACCTGGTGGCTTACATGCGAGACAACGGCCCTGCTCCCAAAAGGCTCCACATGTCTGAGTCCGCGGACCGCGGAAAAACATGGAGCCTTGTCGAAAACTCGGATCTTCCCAACCCCGGCTCAGGAGCGGACGTGGTGACCCTCGCCAACGGGCACTGGGCACTGATGTTCAACAACACCGAGTCAGGACGGCACAGCCTGGTGGTTTCAATCTCAACCGATGAAGGAAACACCTGGTCTGAACCGGGAATAATTGAACTCGACACGAGGGAGGACAATCCCACCAGGAGCCACTATCCAGCACTGATCCAGGGAAAAGACGGGACAATTCACGCGGTTTACAGCTATTTCCGGAACGATGGTCCGGAAACCCAGCAGAAAACCATACGATATGCCCGTTTTACGGAAGAATGGGTGCTCGGCAACTGACGATTACGGTCTGTAAATGCGGGTTAAAGGAGTGATTGTCCCCGAACTGAGGCAGGGGGCAAATCCGGTTGGTGAGGCAAGATTTTTGACAGGAAGGGGGAAGAAACAGAGGAAGAGGATAAATAAACTAAGAAACTAAGTACAAAATAATTCTTCCAGGTGTAATACCTTTTAGAAAGGAGGTGATCCAGCCACAGGTTCTCCTACAGCTACCTTGTTACGACTTCACCCCAATCATGAACCATACCGTCGACGCCTCCCTCCTCCGAAGAGGTTAGGCCGGCGGCTTCTAGTACAGCCCACTTTCGTGATGTGACGGGCGGTGTGTACAAGACCCGGGAACGTATTCACCGCGGCGTTCTGATCCGCGATTACTATCGATTCCAACTTCATGCAGTCGAGTTGCAGACTTCAATCCGAACTGAGAATGGATTTTTGGGATTCGCTTGCCTTCGCAGGCTTGCTGCCCTCTGTTCCATCCATTGTAGCACGTGTGTAGCCCGGGACATAAAGGCCATGAGGACTTGACGTCATCCCCACCTTCCTCCGGCTTATCGCCGACAGTCTCCGTAGAGTGCCCAGCTTAACCTGATGGCAACTACAGACAAGGGTTGCGCTCGTTGCGGGACTTAACCCAACATCTCACGACACGAGCT
>CAZOGT010000099.1:0-3150 GCA_964579015.1 uncultured Acidobacteriota bacterium
CAAGCAGGTGATCCTTGAGCTGTTTAGAGGCCCCAGGAGGGACGTTGGCGGCAGTTCCGGTAACGCTGCCACGGAACCTGCTGATGTTGGAACCATATCTCCCGCCTTTCCCCAGGAATCAAGGATGCGGCAGCTTTTTATCCTGGATGACGGCACTGCCGTTGTGGACCTCGCTGGAGATACCGTCAACAATATTGATGGAGTGATGTATGAGTTCCTGGCTATCCAGTCCATAACCAGGTCACTGGTGATGAATTTTGAGGAGATTTCCCGGGTCAGGTTTCTGGTGGAAGGCAAGGAGCAGGATACCCTGGCCGGACACGTCTCAATCTCTCACCCCTTCCGGGTAGAATAGTCTCCATGACTATAAGGACTGACCAGAGAGAAACAGACCAGTTGAGACCTATTACCATAACCCCCGGCTATATCCGCCATGCTGAAGGTTCCGCCCTGGTCGAATGCGGGGAGACCAGGATAATCTGCACAGCAAGCGTCGAGGAGAGGGTCCCGATTTTCCTGCGTGGCGCGGGACAGGGATGGGTCACGGCTGAGTACGGAATGCTTCCCCGTTCCACCGGGACCAGGATGATCAGGGAATCCTCCAGAGGCAAGCCTTCAGGACGGACCCAGGAGATCCAGAGGCTGATCGGAAGGGCGCTCAGGTCGGTTGTCGATCTCAAGTCCCTGGGTGAAAGGACGATATGGATTGACTGTGATGTGATTCAGGCCGACGGCGGAACCCGTACCGCTTCAATAACCGGAGCCTTTATTTCACTGGTGGCAGCCCTTGAAACCCTGGTGGCGGCTCAGAAGCTGGACCAGGCTGTCCTCCTTGACTATGTTGCCGCGGTCAGCGTCGGAATTGTCAGCGGGCAAGCGCTTCTTGACCTTTGTTACGAAGAAGACTCCTCGGCAGACGTAGACATGAACGTCATCATGACCGGCAACGGAAAACTGGTCGAAGTACAGGGTACTGCTGAACGGAATTCCTTTTCCCGGCAGGAACTTGATTCGATGCTGGACCTTGCCGGCAAGGGAATTGACGAAATCGTCATCCTCCAGCAGGAAATTGTCTCCTCCCTGGGCGGCGGAACGGAATTAATATTCAGGACTGAAAGCCGGTGAGAAATGCGGGTTAGAGTTTTGCTGGCCACCGGAAACCAGGGAAAAAAAAGGGAGATGGCTTCCATCCTGGAGAATCTGGAAATTGATCTTCTCACCCTGCGGGACTTCCCGGGTCTGCCTGAGGCCATTGAAGACGGGACAACGTTTGCCGCCAATGCCAGGAAAAAGGCCCTTCATTTTACCGGGCTGACCGGTATCCCGGTAATCGCTGATGATTCCGGGCTGGAGGTAGATGCCCTGGACGGTGCGCCCGGGGTCTATTCTTCAAGGTATGCCCCTTCCGACCCGGAAAGGATTGCCAGGCTTCTCCGGGAACTCGAACAGGCCCTGGAACGAAATTCCGGGCGAGGGAGAAAGGCCCGTTTCGTATGTGCCGCCTGCATGGCCTGGCCGGACGGGGGGCTGCTGGAGGCTTCCGGGGAGGTGCGGGGCCTGATCCTGGAACGGCCCAGGGGATCGGGAGGATTCGGCTATGACCCGGTTTTCCTTTATCCACCCCTGGAAAAGACCTTTGCCGAGATTCCCGCCGACATCAAGAATTCCATTTCCCACCGGGCCAGGGCCCTCAATGCATTGAAGAAGGCGCTCCAGGTTAATCCGCGGTAGCACCTGCGGCTTCACTTCAGGCTCAGCGGGGCCTTCCCGATTCCGGGCCAGATTCTCAATACCCCGAGTAAACTGCGCATGCAGATCCAGATTCCGGTTGCAATCCAGATTTCGTCCAGGCTCAGCCTGCCGTTGAGCCCCAGCAGGAACAGCGCTGCTGTTCCTGCTGCTGTGGCCGCCATAACAGCGTTCCTGAGATAGCGGAAATCCCCGGTCCCCCAGTGGATTCCGTCTGTGGCAAACGAGATTGAATTAAGAGGCATAAAGAGCGCGCAGATCCGCCAGGCTGTAATGAATACCGGGACCGAGGTAGCCGGGACCAGGAGGAATATGGCTGCCCTTTCGCCTGCCAGCATCAACGCTGCCAGGAACAGTCCCGTAACCAGGCTCCAGCCTGCTACGAATCCCGCCACTTTCCTGGCCCATGCCTTCTGTCCCGCCCCCAGGAAAAATCCGACCAGGGTCTGGCCGGCAATGGCAAAGGAGTCGAGGAACAGGGCCGAAAATGACCAGAACTGGCGGATTGCCTGGTGGGCCGCTCCGGAATCAGCCCCGGCCCTGGTGGCTGCCCTGGTGGTGAGGATCAGGAAAAGCGTCAGCAGGCCGGTCCGGATGAAGAGGTCTCCCCCGACCCTGAGCAGGTGCAGCGCGGCCTCCAGGCTGATCCTGAAATCAGGCCTGTGGAAACGGAAGAGGATTCCCATGGTCCAGGCCGCCCCGATCCACTGGCTGATAACTGAAGCGGCAGCCGCCCCTTCAACCCCCATGGCCGGAACCGGGCCGGCACCGAAAATCAGGAGCCAGTCAAGGAGAATGTTGAGGGCATTGGTTCCCAGGGCCACCCACAGGGGAAACTTCATCTCCTGCAGACCCCTGAGCACCCCGAAAAGGGAGAGCATCACAAGGATCGCCGGGGCGCCCAGCCAGCGGATGTTCATGTAGGCCACGGCGTCAGCAAGGACTTCCCCTTCGGCTTCCATCATCCCTGCCAGCCAGGGAGTCAGGAGATATCCGAGGATTATGGCCAGGGATCCGAAGATTCCGGAAAGGATGATCACCAGTCCGGTGGTTTGGCTGATTTTGTCCGATTTTCCTCCCCCGTGAGCGCCGGCCGTTTCAGTCTGGCTGCCGATTCCCAGGAAATTGAAGATCCAGAAAAACCCGCTAAGCAGGATGGTTCCCACGCCCAGGGCCGCCAGGGGCGCAGCCCCCAGCCTTGAAACAAAAGCCGTGTCCACCAGACCGGTCAGGGGTTCCGCGATCAGGGAAAAGAGGACCGGTATGGTCAGGGAGAAGAGGGTCCGGTGGGGAGACGCGGTGAATGGATGATAGATGGTACGGGGATCCATTGCCGGGGGACTCTCCTCTTGATTAATCATGGGCGGCGGTAATTATAACAGTTGCAGCCGTTCCCCCAGG
>CAZOGT010000099.1:3250-9884 GCA_964579015.1 uncultured Acidobacteriota bacterium
TGGCTGGAGCATCCTGCTCCAGGGAAAGAGCAGCAGCATCCTGCCTCCAGGGTGGCTGGAGCATCCTGCTCCAGGGAAAGAGCAGCTGCGGCCTGCCTCCCAGGTGGCAGCAGCATCCTGCTCCAGGGAAAAAGCATCTGCCCTGGAGTTACTGTAGCTGGAAGCTCCAGCTACAACACTGCAGCATCCTGCTCCAGAGTGGCTGCCGACCCTGTTACCCTCGAAGACCTTCCAGCAGCCGCATTGTTTCCTCGATTTCGGAAGCGGTCCTGAACCGGCGGCTGCGAAAGCGGATTTTTCCGTCTTTCTCTTCGCTCTCGGTGTAGAGAGGGTAGGGGTCTTTCAAGCCTTCCAATACAGCTTCCCCGTAGGATCCGGGCTGCTGGCTGACTGCTGATGCCGCGGCCTTGCCGACCTTGAGCAGCGCACCGTATCCAATCTGGAAGAAGGATGAAAGGTAGTGCTTCATGATCCCTTCCGCGGCCCTGCCCAGGTCTCCGCCGGACCAGATGTCCAGTCCCAGGTTGATGCCGTTCATGGTCTTGGAAATTGCGTCCCTGATGTTTTCCGGCTCCCCGGGCGAGATCCTGTCCGCCGAGATAACCTTGTTGCAGACAAAAAATATCTCCTGGAGCAGGTCCTGGATTTCCTCCTGGATGGAGAGGGTTGCCATGGCCTCAATAAAGATATGACTCGATTCGCCCTTCAGGGTAACCGGAACCGGAAACCCGGATTCCTCTTCGCTGCTGTATCCTTCCTTCTCGGGGAGGGGTGATTCCGGGGACAGCGGGGTATAGATGCTCAGGGCATCAAAATAGTCCTGGAATCCATAATCTTCGGTCCGCCGGCAACGGTTCTGGTAGGCTGTCTCCTCCAGCCCGATACTGGTCTCGTAGCGTGAATTCTCCAGGCAGATTGCGGCGTAACCAGCGTCCAGATGATACAGGTGCCTGATAAACGTGTAGATGAGCCTTGATTTCTCGGGATCATCGGGAAGAACAACCAGGTAATAGTTGTCCGGGGTAATGAAGGTATTCCGGTCAGCAGGGGGCTCTTTCTCGAATTCATCATCCTCTACCCGCGGAATTATGTGCAGCTCTTTCCGGAAAAGGAGTTGCAGGAGTTCGGGATCAGTGGCCCTCAGCAGCTTCCTGCCCACCGGGTCTTCAGTCTCGGTTATGAAGCTTTCCCAGTAGAGCAGGGCATTGGTGTTAAGCATGTCCTTTTCCCAGAGATCCAGGTCCAGGAAAGCCGCCCACTGTTCCTCGGTCACCTGGGGAAGAAGCAGGGCCATTTCCTCCTGGTCCAGTTCCTTCAGGGAATAGAAGAGCTGGACCGCCGGAAGCCTCCTGATCCGTGACCTGGTTTCGGCTGACTGGAGGTAGTCCCTGACATCAAAGGGAGCGTAACAGCTGTTGAAAACCAGTTCTTCAGGATTCTGGATAATTGCGGGTAATCTGTCTTTTTTTTCAGGCATGGTACTCCTCTATATACGCGCATGCATTGCGGGCCGGCTGCCGCGGCAGCATGTAAACATCAGTCCGGGTTCTCCTGCCCGCCCCTTCGGACTTTCAGTCGCATGATTGCCGACAGGACATGTGCAGGCGAGTCCTGGATGCTTCTATTTACCCATTCTCTCTTCGTAGGCTGTTATCAGTTCTTCCTTCTGCAGTGTAATCCCGATGTCATCCAGTCCCTTGATGAGCCTCTCCTTGCGGAACGGGTCGATCTCGAACCGGATTTCAAGATCCGGCTCCCCGGCAATCAGCTGCTGTTCCAGGTCCACCCTCAGCCGGTACCCGGGGGAGGCAAGAACCCGCTCGGTTAACGGGGCCAGTTGTTCCGTGGAAAGCCTGATCGGAAGCATCGCGTTTTTGAAACAGTTGCTGTAGAAGATGTCGGCAAAGGAAGGGGCGATTATCACCTTGAAGCCATAGTCGCTGAGCGACCATGGCGCATGTTCTCTTGAAGAACCGCAGCCGAAATTAGGGCCGGCTATGAGGATTGAAGCACCTTTATACCTTTCCTGGTTCAGTTCAAAATCAGGGTTGTCGGTCCCGTCTTCGTTGAATCTCCAGTCAAAGAAAAGGAATTTTCCGAAACCGGTTCTCTCAATTCTTTTCAGAAACTGCTTCGGGATTATCTGGTCTGTATCCACGTTGGCCCGGTCCAGTACGGCTACCAGTCCGTTATGCTTAATTAATGGTTCCATGTTTTTTCTCTCTATATTCCAGTTGCAGCCGGCGCCTTTCATGCCGAGGGTGGCCAGGCGGCGGCATTGTGCGTTTTTCCCGCCTCCGGTCGTCCTCCGGAAGGGCGGGACCTGCATGCCGGGTCCGGCTAGGTCCTGGGATCGGTCAGCCTGCCCGCAACAGCGGTCGCGGCCGCGGTCTCAGGGCTGACCAGGTGGGTCCTGCTTCCCTTGCCCTGCCTGCCTTCAAAGTTGCGGTTGGAAGTCGAAGCACACCTTTCACCCGGCTTGAGCACATCCGGGTTCATGGCCAGGCACATGCTGCACCCTGATTCACGCCACTCCATGCCGGCCTCAGTGAAGATTTTATCCAGCCCTTCTTTTTCAGCCTGCAGCTTGATGGTCTGGGACCCCGGGACCACGAGTCCGGTAACCCCGGCGGCAATTCTTTTTCCCTTCAGCATCCGGGCAGCGCTTCTGAGGTCTTCAATGCGTGAATTGGTGCAGGACCCGATGAATACCGTGTCCACCTTGATTTCCGAAACAGGCTCGTTGGCCCTGAGGCCCATGTATTCCAGGGCCCTTCTGGCTCCCTCCCTTCTGACCGGGTCTTCGAAGGATTCCGGATCAGGAACCTTTCCGTCAATGTCCACCACCATCCCCGGGCTGGTTCCCCAGCTGACCTGGGGGGAAAGACCGGAGATGTCGAGGTCAAGTTCACGGTCAAAAACGGCCCCTTCATCAGTAGCCAGGGAAGACCAGTATTCCACGGCCCGCTTGAAATCAGCACCTTTCGGGGCGAACCGGCGCCCTTCCACAAAATCAAAGGTTTTCTGGTCAGGGGCGATCATTCCCGCCCTGGCGCCCGCTTCGATCGACATGTTGCAGACCGTCATCCTCTCTTCCATTGAGAGAGCGCGGATTGCCTCCCCGGCATATTCGACGACGTATCCGGTCGCGCCGTCAGTGCCGATGGTGCGGATAATGTAGAGGATCAGGTCCTTGGCAGTCACCAGTTCACCCCGTTTTCCGTGGAGGTTGATACGGAAGGTGTTGGGCTTTGATTGGGGAAGGCACTGGGTGGCCATGACATGCTCTACTTCGCTGGTTCCGATCCCGAATGCCAGGCAGCCGAAAGCGCCATGGGTCGAAGTATGGCTGTCTCCGCAGACAATGGTCATTCCCGGCTGGGTAAGGCCCAGTTCAGGGCCGATAACATGTACAATTCCCAGCTCCGGGCTGTCCAGCCCGAAAAGGGAGACCCCGAATTCCTCACAGTTGCGGGAGAGGGTGTCAATCTGGTTCTTTGAAATATTGTCGACAATCGGAAGGCTGCGGTCAGTTGTTGGAATATTATGATCCATGGTGGCAAAGGTCCGGTCCGGCCTGCGCAGTTTCCTTCCGGTCAGCCGTAATCCTTCGAATGCCTGGGGAGAAGTGACCTCGTGGACCAGGTGAAGGTCAATATAGAGGAGAGGAGGCTCCCCTTTTTCTTCGCATACGATGTGATTTTCCCAGAGTTTTTCAAATAGTGTTTTTTTCATGATTGATTTCAGTTCAGGTGTCTACATGGCAAAGTGAACGGTTTAGTTTCAGCGGACCTGCAAACCGGGCTTCTGCTGTCCGCCCCGGCGCGGCCGGTATCCTGTCCAGATTCCTGGTTAATTATAGAAAAATGTCTTGTTGACTGCCTTTCTCAGGAAGGCTGCTTGCTTCTCTGTAATTCATGGAGAACCTTGTTGAGGGCGTTGAGGTAGGCGCGGGCGCTGGCATCAATGATGTCAGTGCTGGCCCCCTTCCCGGAATAGCTCTCCTTGCCGAATTCCACATGCACAAAAACTTCCCCGATTGCATCCTTGCCCCTGGTTACTGAATTTATCGAATATTCCAGGAGTTTCCCCTGGATCCCCGTGATCCTGTCAATTGCCTTGTAACAGGCGTCCACAGGTCCGTCGCCATGGGCGGAATCAGTAAAGGTCTCTTCCCCGCGGGCCAGTTTTACAACTGCTGAAGACACCTGTTGGTTGCCTCCCGCAGAGAAGACGTATTTAAGGCTGTAGGTGTCAGGGATGAGTTTGATTCCGTCCTGCAGTATCGCGATCAGGTCCTCGTCATATATATCCTTTTTCTGATCCGCCAGCTTGGTAAAGAAGAAGTATGCCCTGTCCAGTTCCTCGTTGTCCAGGATGTAGCCGAGTTCCTGCATTTTTGATTTCAGGGCGTGCCGACCGCTGTGCTTGCCGAGAACCAGCTTTGATTTGGGTATGCCCACTGACTGGGGAGTCATGATTTCATAGGTGGAGGCCTCCTTCAAGACACCGTCCTGGTGAATTCCCGCTTCATGGGCAAAGGCGTTTTTCCCGACAATGGCCTTGTTGGCCTGGACAAACGCACCGGTCAGGTTGGTCAGGAGCCGGCTGGAACGGTAGATCTCTTCGGAAACCAGGTTGGTATGATAAGGGTATACATCCTTCCGGGTTTTGAGGATCATTACAATTTCCTCCAGGGAAGCGTTTCCGGCCCTCTCTCCAATCCCGTTGATGGTACATTCCACCTGTCGGCATCCGGCGTCAACTCCCGCCAGGGAGTTTGCTACTCCCAGGCCCAGGTCATTGTGGCAGTGGCAGCTGAAAATAATGCCCTCCGTATTTGAAACCTTGCCGGTAATTGCCCTCACAAAATTTTCATATTCCCTTGGTACGGTGTATCCGACGGTATCAGGAATATTTATGGTGGTCGCTCCTGCTTCAATCGCGGTTTCAATTACTTCCACAATGTAGTCGATATTGCTGCGTGTGGCGTCTTCTGCTGAAAACTCGACGTTGTCGCACAGGTCGCGGGCCATTTTCACTGATTCCCTGGTAATATCGAGTACTTCCTGGTGAGTCTTGCGCAGTTTATATTTTAGATGGATATCGGAAGTGGCGATAAAGGTATGGATCCGCGGCTTGCGGGCATACTTGAGAGCTTCCCAGGCCCTTTCAATATCAGGGCGATGGGCGCGGGCAAGTGCCGCAATCACGGGATTCTCAACTGCCTTGGAGACTTCCCTCACTGATTCGAAGTCTCCTTCGGAAGCAATTGGAAACCCTGCTTCAATAATGTCAACTTTAAGCCGGTCCAGCTGCCTGGCCATGGTGATTTTTTCTTCCAGGTTCATCGAGCAGCCCGGAGACTGCTCACCATCCCGCAGTGTAGTGTCAAAAATATAAACTCTTTCAGACATCCGGTTATCCCTTCCAAAAAAAAAGCCCCCATTGTACTGAGGGCTCTGTTAAACATTCAAACTGTGGCTTTGGCCGGTTATGCGCTGGCTACGCACACCCTCCGTGTGCCGGCAAAGCCGCTGGCAAGAAGGAGGAGTAATAAAGCAGAGATAATCATATAACTATTAAACATAACCATAATTCCAAAATCAGAAGTAAATTAACAGATGGGTTGTCTCGCTGTCAAATAAATATGCGCCCGGGGAGAAATAGTTGCGGGTAAAAGGGAACAGGTAGCACTGTTCTGGCGGATATTCCGCCCGGCTCCTGCAACCCGTCCCCTGCAGCGATTTCAGTTTGACAACAGCTTTTTCTGCTTCCCATATGAAATGAGATTGGCCCAGAGGCGATAGGCTCCTTCGACCCCGGCCGGGAGCTGGCGGAAAAAGGCCAGGCCGGTGTAGATGTAGGAGCCCCGGCCGTAATCCGTTATCACCAGGGAACCCTGCTTCGGTTCGTTGTTGTAAGGCCAGGGATCCCGCATTTCCAGCAGCGGAGTGAATCTCTGGTCCCATTCTCCCAGGAAATAGAGACCTCTTTCCTGTACCCAGTGATCCCAGTCAGCCTCATGAATCCGGTTTGGTGAGCGGAAAACCTGGTGCCTGGGCGCCAATATCCTGACCGGGGCCTCTTCCACCGTGATACGGTCGTGCGGGCGGTTTATTTTTACCGGATAGGGCGTGAACTGTTCCCGCATGAACTCATATTTGTTGTACTGGACCACCAGGTGCCCGCCGTTCTTGACATAATCAAGAAGCCTGGCATTGTTCTGGATAAGGTCGTCCCTGTTCAGGTAAGCTCGGACCCCGGTGATAATCACATCGTATTGGCTGAGATTTCCTGTACTCAGGGCATCTTCATCAAGGTATGTAACGTCCGTGCCCAGCTGCTCAGTTGCCTCCCCCACCCTGTCTCCTGCTCCCTTGATGTAGCCGACTTTCAGATTGGCGGGGATGGAAGTTTCAATCACGCTGACCGTCACTTCGGCCGGCTTGTAAAACTGGCGGGACCTTATATGGTGATAAGCGATTTTCTGGACTTCCTGGTCGAATTTTTCCGTGCCGGCTGTGACCGAGGCTTTCAGGAAGTATTCGCCTTTTTTAAGTCCTGAAGGGGGAGTCAGGATAACGTTAATGGTGCTGGAATCGTTTTCGCCGTTAAGGTTTATCGTTCTGAT
>CAZOGT010000100.1:0-9028 GCA_964579015.1 uncultured Acidobacteriota bacterium
AGGAAAAAATCACCCTGAGCGGACTCCTTCCCATCTGCTCACACTGCAAGAAAATCCGTGATGACCGGGGTTACTGGAACCAACTGGAATCCTATATTAAAACTCATTCGGAAGCGGATTTCAGTCACAGCATCTGCCCGGAATGCGCCAGGAAACACTATCCCGACCTGATGAGTGATGACTGAACCGAAATACCCCGGATTCCGAGCCCTTCCCGTCAGCCTTCCGGCCTGCGCAGGATCACCGTATCAGCCACATGCCTGCGTCCGCTCCCCTGGTAGGCTCTCTGGATTTTTCGGTTCTCAACGTGGGTAACATTAAGCAGCACCGCGTTATGGGGAAATATTCCGGCAGCCAGCCTTGTCAGACCCCGGTAGACACCCTGCCCCTGATACCTGCGGGATACGGCACTGAGCAGCTGGGAGTAAAAAGGCCTTGCTCCACCGGCCTTGCGCCCCACCACTGAGACCCCGCATATTACCTGAGCCTTTCTATCGACCGCCACAAGGAATCCCTCGGGGCTGGTATTCCTGAAATTGAGTTCCATCAAAGCCAGGATATACTCCTTTCCAGGCCTTTTCAGGGAAAGAAAATCATCAATGTAGTGGCGGGTATAGCCTTGACTGAATGCTTCCCGGCACAAATCAAGAATCTGCTGCCTGGACTCCCGTTCCGGTATGTCAATCAGCTCTGACAGTGTGGTGAAGACGATCTCCCCTCCCGGGACCCCCCTGTCAAGGGGTGATTGCAATTCACCAAAACTGCAGCTGAACAGGCGGCGCCTCTCCACTTCAAGAAAGCCAAGCTCTTTAAGAGCACAAAATAACGGCTCATCAGGGACCACCTTTGCATAGAGGTACCCCTCACCCTGGCAAAGGCAGCGGGTGACCGCCTCTGACTCCATGCGGAACTCCCGGTGCAGCTCCTGAGAACCCAGGCCAGCGGGAAGAATCCCTTTCTCCGGGTCATGCACTTCAACAGTCAGTTCCCGGACCGGGAAACCATAAAAACCGGTTTCGAAAAGATTGTCCCTTATAATCCAGCGGAGTTCCGCTCCCTGAAACTCAAACTTTCGAACCGGCTCTCCTGCCGCCCCGGAGTGAGAGCTTCCTGTAAGCGGGTGAGGAAGCCCGGCTTCAGGCCAGTCACTTCGGTAGAACATTTTTTTCCACTTCATCCCTGACTACATAGGCTGGTTTTCCCATGGTGCGAAAATGGAGCCTGGCCACGTACTCTCCAATTACGCCAATGGCGAAAAGCTGCAGCCCGGCAAAAAGCGCTATTTCCGAAGCCAGAAAAGCGAAACCGGGAACATAGTTCGGCTCTGCCAGCCTGCGAATTACCACATACAAGAAGATCACCAGCCCGGCCAAAGCAGTAGTCAGGCCGGAGGCGCTGGCAATTCGGAGAGGGAGTATCGAGTAGCCGGTTAAAAGATCAAAGGCCAGGAGCGACAATTTCCCGAGGCTGTAGCCGGATTTACCATCCCGCCTGGGATGATGCTCGACCATCACATGGGTGGTCCCGGCTGACACCCAGGAGAGGAGCACATCAATGGAAAGGCTGGCATCACTGAAATTCTCAAACCCTCTCCTTAGAACCGAATTGAAGGCCCTGAAGGCACTGCTGTTCCTGCTGGCCTCGGAGCCCATTACGGTCTTGAGAACCAGCTTGAGCATCCATGAGCAGATGTTCCGCCATAAACTGTGATTCCGGGCCGCCGGTTTCCCGTAGACCAGATCATAGCCCCCGGAAAGTTTTTCCAGCAGCCGCGGAATCTCCTCAGGCGGGTGCTGGAGATCGTCGTCCATGGTCACAATAACGTCTTTTTCCGCTTTACGAATCCCTGCCAGCAGGGCATTATGCTGGCCGTAATTCCGGATCAGGCTGATGCCGGTTACAAACGTATTCTGTTCGGCAAGTCCGGATATGACCCTCCAACTGGAGTCGCCGCTCCCGTCATTGACCAGGACGATCTCAAAATCTGCGCCGAGGCCCTGCAGCACGGCTGCAATCCGGGAACACAACTCCACCAGAGTCGCCTCGGCATTAAATACAGGGACCACCACTGAAACTGAGGGGCAGCCATCCTCATGGGAGACATTAGAGTTTGCCACAATTACACCAGTTACCTCTCCTCATACAAATTCATCATAGCAAAAAGCTGAAATTTGACAAGGTGTCCGCATCCGGTGAGTTTCGCCATTTTTCGCCGGTGAGGAGGATTTTAAATCAGGATCGGGGTCGGGGTCGGAGTCGGCGTCGGAATCGAAAAATTGCTGAGGAGGCCCTGAATCCCTGGGGGCCGGCACCCGGACGCGCACCCGACCCCGACGCCGACCGCGAGATGGAAAGAAAGGGACCAGTGATGATTGGAGGAGATTCTTTGAGAATGTTCGGTTGAGGACGGTTGGGGCCCTTTTTTTTCTCTTGACTCCCTGCCGCCCCGACGTATCATTGTTATTATTCCCGGTATCCGGATAAATCCCCGTAACCCGGCATATCACGGATAGCAGGATGAAGGAGGCCCACGGCAAAAAACTCAGCCCTGACTCAATCCGGCTGCCTGGAAACAGGGCTTGCCCAGGCAGAGGGAACAGCACGGAAAGGAAGGGTTAACTGATTGAATATAAGCAGATCGCTGGTCAATGTCCACGTCCTCTTCCACCTGCGCCGACTGCTGTCCGGGTATCCGTTCGAAATCGACATAATCAGGAGCCTCCAGCTGACCAGGCTCCGCAGGATCCTTATCCATGCTTACGAACACTTCGATTTCTACAGGGAGCGCATGGATGGTTCAGGCCTGGACCCTTACCGAATCACATCCGTGTCCGAAATCCGGAAATTGCCGGTGCTGACAGAGGCCGATTACCGGGAGTTTGCCGACTCCGAGTATGATAAGGACCCTTCGAGATATGCTTCATATTTCTTTGATTCCACCAGCGGGACTACGGGAATCAAGTTCCGGATCGTAAGAACATGGCCGGAGAGGGGCTACATGATTGCCAAATTCCTCCGCCCCCTCTTTCTCAACGGCCTGCGGTGGAATGATCGGATTTTCAGGATCATCGCGCCAACTCGTATTCCCCGTAAACAAGATTCCATCCTGCAATACCTGGGCATCTTTCAGCGCAGCCTCATGGATTTTTATGCCTCCCCCGGAGAAATGGCGCTCCGCTATCAGGAAATGCAGCCTGATTTCTTCTACGCCAACAAGCAGCAGGTGCTGCTGACAGCCCTTTATCTGCTGGAAAACAACCTTCCCTTTCGCAAGCCCAGAATCTATTCATCTGCGGCTGATGTGATCGATGAAAACTGCAGGCAGCTCTTTTACCGCGCTTTCGGCGATAACAATTTCTTTGAAACCTACGGTTCCAATGAACTCGGAAATCTCGGATTTCAAATTAAAGGCCAGCAGGGAATGCACTTCTGCCACGACACCAACATCCTTGAGCTCCAGGCCGCGGATGGCACAAACAGTGAGGACGAAGGCAACTGCCTTATTACCGACCTTGGAATTTTCAGCTTTCCCATGATCCGTTTCCAGTTGGGTGATTACCTTGAAACATTCGAGGATGAAAAGGGGGTCAGGAAAATCCGGAAAGTCTGGGGAAGGCTGCATGATTTTCTGACCTGGGAAGACGGCTCCATCACGAGTTTCGCGAAGATCTACAGGGCCATGGGAAATTTCTCCTCTGAAATATGCCAGTTCCAGTTCATTCGGGAAAAATCCGACCTGGTTCGCGTCAAGGCGGTCCCCGCTCCGGGAACCATGGTTTCTTCACAACGAAAAGAAGAAGTAGGCCGATCTCTGGCCATGATTCTCAAGAATGAAATCAGGGAGAATATAGAGTACCATGTGGAATTTGTTCCCCTGATAGAGGCCGGAAAAAATGGAAAGGTTAAAATGGTCATCAACAACCTGGATGAACAATGAACCCAGCGGCGCTCTGGAACATGAACAGTCCCCAGTCCCGGTCCAGATGGCAACATGCAGACAACCAACGATGAGTGTAAGGAAACCGGTGAAAAATGCGGGTTAAAGGACCGATTGCCGGAAAGCTGGATTCAGGGAAACGACTGGTACACCTCCATACCTTGTTTTCGTTCTGCCGCCTGATGCACGGATTCCCTTTCGTGAAGGGAAAAGTGGCTGATCTGCAGCTCAAAAAACTAAAGAAACTCCTGATTCACGCCTACGAGAATTTTGATTTCTACCGGGAACGGATGAATGACTGCGGGTTTGATCCCTGCAAACTGCGCGAGGTTGATGAACTGCAGCTGCTCCCGGTGCTGACCAAGGAGGAGTACCGTTCATTTACCCGGGAATTGCTGCATAAGAACCCGGAGAAATATCAGGACTGGTATTTCGACCAGACCAGCGGTTCGACCGGGATTCCCCTTGAAATAGTGCGATCCTGGCCGGAACGGGGCTACATGATTGCCAAATGGCTCCGTGAACTTTACCTGAACGGATTCCGCTGCACTAACCATTCCTTCCGGACAGTGGTACCCTCCCGCCTGCAGGTTGACAGGGAGATATTCCTGCAGAGATTCGGATTGTTCAGGAGGACCCTGATCCCGTATTCCCTGCCCCAAAACCAAATCGTCGAATCCTATCAGAAGTCAGGCCCCGATTTTTTCTACGGCAGCCATAATGAAGCCGTTCTCTTCTGCAGTTATGTCCTGGAGAACGACATCATGCTGAAAAAACCAAAAATGTACTCCGTGGGAGGGTCTGTTATTGACGAGAACGCCATGGAGCTCTTCTCCAGGGTCTTGGGAAAAGACAACTTCTTTGAGACCTATGCGGCTGAAGAGACCGGTGTCCTCGCTTTCCAGATCAGGGGAAGCCGCGGACTTCACTTTTCCCATGACACAACCATCCTTGAACTGATCTCCCCGGACGGGTCAATCTCCGAAAAAAAAGGGCACAGCCTGATTACCGACCTGGGAATCTACGGGTTTCCGCTTATCCGCTACCAGCTCGGAGACTGGCTCAATACATATTATGACGAACACGGGATCAGGAGAATCGAAAAAATTGAGGGAAGGCTCAATGACTGGCTGATCTGGAAGGATGGGTCAAGAAGCGGAATAGGGTGCTTCTACGAAATTATGGGCGGTTTTTCCAGGAAAATCTCCCAGTTCCGCATCATCCAGGAAAGCCATGAACTCCTGAGAATCCTTGTTGTTCTGTCTCCCGCTCGCAGTGACAAGCTGGAATCCCCCCGGGTAATCAGGGAAAATATCATGAAAAGCCTGCAGGGAAAACTCCGGCAGGATGTCGAATACCGGGTTGAATTCGTGGACAGCCTTGCTCCCGACACCAGCGGAAAACCAAGAATGATTATCAGTAAAGTTGATCAAGGTGGAAAATACTAAAAAACTGCTCCTGGTTTCCCTGAAATTTCTGGTCCCTGTGATCCTCCTTGCCATCATTTTCAGCAGGGTTGATCCAGGCCGGGTACTGCATCAAATGATCAATGTCCACCTTGGATATTTCTCCGCCGGCCTGGTGGTCGGTTTCGGACTGCAGATCACGGGCGGGGCCTGGCGCTGGAGGTATTTCCTGAAGAAGGTGTATGGGATCAACCTCCCATATGGCTGGGTCCTCAAGCACTACTGGATCGGAATGTTCCTCGGATATTTCGTCCCCGGCCATGTCGGGTGGGACGCCTACAGGATAGCGGCCGTGAATCAAAGAGAAAACGCTCCGCTCATCCATGTTACCGTGGTACTCCTCGAGAAGATCATCGGCCTCTTTTCCTGTGTCGTACTGATATTCTTCAGCTATCCATTTATTGCCGACCAAATTACAGGGACTGACTATATCCGTAAATACATCAATTACATTTACGCCCTGGCCTTGATCATGGCCCTGGCCGCGGTGGCACTGGTCTTCCTGAAAGGGAAATCCATCGCCCTCATCAGGTGGGTCGAGAAAAAAATCAACGGGCTGGGAGGCAGGTATTTCAATAATTTCAAGGCCGATGAGGAAAACAATGTCCTGCTCAGGGGGATCAGGGCCTGCTGGTCCCCGCCAGAGGCCCTGGTCCTCTGGGGAAGCTCCATTTTCATTCGCAGCGCCGCAGCCGCGGGAGGATATCTGACACTAAAAGCCCTGTACCAGGACATATCGATAATGATCAACTTTTTTGCCGTACCCATGATGCTGTTCCTGATCCTTGTGCCCGTATCTTTCGGGGGCATCGGGATCCGCGAGGGCGTGTTCATACTGCTCTACGGCCTGTTCGGAATCCCGGCCTCCACCTCGCTGTCAGCCTCATACCTGGGACTCATCGGGCTGCTCTTCACCATTTCCATTGGAGGCATTATCATGTTGTGGAATAATGCACGGCACGACAGGTCGGAGGGCACAGGCTGATGAAAATCTTGTTTACCGGGGACTTCTGCCCGGCTGGAATAGATTTCAAAGAGTTCAGTGTCGATGAAAAGCTCCTTGACCTGCTCGACAGCGCCGATGCGGTGATCGGCAACCTGGAGTGTCCCTTCACCAGGGCATCCGCCTCCCAGTCCGGCCAGTTCATCAACCTGAGAGCTGAGCCTGAAAACAACCTTCTGGTTGAAAGGTTCACCGCATTTTCAATTGCCAACAACCATATTCTGGACTATGGTTTGGAAGGGGCAGGAGAAACGGTCAGGTTTCTCAGCCGAAACGGGATCTCCTCTTTTGGGTTCGGGGCCAACCCGAAAGAGGCGGCCGAGCCGCTAAGGATGCAGATCGGGGACATGCAGTGTGCCTTTTTTGGTATTACCCAATGGTATTCCGGAGGGAGCAACCGGCCGGGCACCTGTTCCGACCGGAGCCGTCATTTATTCAGGAATATTAAAAAATGCAGCAAAAACGGAGATTTTGTCGTTGTCATGCCCCACTGGAATTACGAATTTGCCGATTACCCCGCCCCTGCCGTCAGAAGGCTGGCTGAAAAGCTCGTCAGTCACGGGACTGACCTGGTCGTTGGAGCACATCCCCACGTAATCAACGGAACTGAATCACTCAGGGGAAAAACCGTGGCTTACAGCCTGGGGAATTTCCTCTTTTCACCTGCGGTGATTTCAAATCCTGAAAGCAAAGATCCCAGGCTATGGGAATCTCTTCTCCTTGAATGCTCTCTTATCCCCGGGACGAATGAATACTCCCTTCAATTCCACCCCGTCCACTTTTCGAAATCTTCGCTCCAACTTTCTCAGGGCCACAGGCGGGACAGAATTCTGGCCCGTTTTAATAAACTCAACGCCTTATTCGCCACGGGCAAGGCTGTAAAAAAAGCCTTTTATTCGCAATCCCCTCTAATCATCAACAGGGTTTCGTCCAACATGAAATCAATACAGGACATGCATGGCTTCAGGGCAATAGCCAGGCGTCTCCACAGGGTCAGGGTCCAGGATATCCTGGTTGGCCTTCATGCACATGCATTCAGGAAAAAGGAGCATTCGGATGACGGACTGGAAAATACCCTTTAACAAACCTTTCATGATCGGCGAGGAACTTTCCAACATCCGGAAAGCGGTGGAGAGCGGGCACCTGGCCGGAGACGGATCATTCACCGCTAAATGCAGGCAATGGATGGAGGAAAGGTTCAGCGCCCGCCGGGTCCTGCTGACTAATTCCTGCACCTCAGCACTTGAAATCAGCGCGATCCTCTGCGGCATCTCCCCAGGCGATGAGGTGATCATGCCCTCATTTACGTTTGTTTCCACCGCCAACGCTTTTGTGCTGCGGGGAGCAAGGCCCAGGTTTGTAGATATTCGCCCTGATACTCTCAACATTGATGAAACCCTGGTGGAAAATGCGGTCACGGAGAAAACCAGGGCCATTGTTCCCGTGCACTATGGCGGCATAGCTTCTGAAATGGACACAATCTGTTCCATAGCCTCCAGGCATGGGCTTACCGTGGTGGAAGACGCTGCCCAGGGAGTAAACGCGAAGTATAAGGATAGATACCTGGGTACAATCGGACACCTCGGAGCCTTCAGTTTCCATGAAACCAAAAATTATATCTGCGGAGAAGGCGGAGCGCTGGTTATTAATGATCTGGATTTCCTGGAAAGGGCCGAGGTAATCAGGGAAAAAGGAACCGACCGGAGCAAATTCTTCCGCGGAGAAGTCGACAAGTACACCTGGGTCGACATCGGCTCCTCCTGCCTCCCCTCTGAACTCAATGCCGCGTTTCTGTACGCCCAGCTCCAGGAAGCGGACAAGATCGACAAAAAAAGACGTTACATATGGGATCTTTATCACCGGGGCTTGAAGCCGCTTGCTGACCGGGGCACCCTTAAAATACCACATCTTCCCGCGGATTGCCTGGGTAACGGACACATGTTCTACCTGGTGCTGGAAACTCAGCAACAGAGGGACTCCCTGATCGGCTTCCTGGCAAAACAGGGAATTCATGCCGTCTTTCACTACGTTCCCCTCCACAGCTCCCCCATGGGACAGAGAACAGGCAGCGGTATACCACGACTCCCGGTAACGGAATCCATCGCCTCCCGGCTGCTGAGGCTGCCCTGCTTCTATGCACTCACGTCCACCCAGGTCGAGACGGTGATCAGGCAGGTTTACGCATTTTTCCGGGAGGATTTTGAAAAAATCTGAGCTGTTAGACCCGATTTCTCGCCAGCTTGCTACGAAAACCAGTGAGAAATACGGGATAGCAGGGCTACTCCCGATGGGGGCTGTTTACGCCGAAATCATCCCCCGGATCACCCCAGCAAATCTGTTCCGGACTGATTGCTTCTTTCGCCAGCTTCTCCAGAAGGCCAAGGTAGGCGTCCAGGCCATGACCGGAATGGATGACAGAAAAGCTTCCGCCTTTTTCCAGCTTATGCAAAAACCAGTCATCGGTCTGCTGCTCTTCTTCCCTGGCACTCTTGTCTGAAATGACGCGGAGAAAATATCCAAATCGTTCCAGGGCCCCCTGGAAGGAACAATCTTCGTGATCGGCCCGGTCGGCCAGCCTGAAAAGGTGGAGGCTTCCTGTCCCCCGCAAGCCTGTCATCGGAT
>CAZOGT010000100.1:9038-9742 GCA_964579015.1 uncultured Acidobacteriota bacterium
CACAGGTCGGCCTGGGCAAAAGGATCGTAATAGAAAAATTCGGGCCCGACGACCCCTCCGATATCGGTCCTGTTGCCGAGAATGCCGGCCAGGTATCCTGAGCAGGGGGGATAGCTGTTGTGGGTCCCGGTGTCAGCATCGATGATGGTTATCTGGCTTCCCTCCGGAAAGGCGTGATAAGTCAGGGCCCTCGATATTACGTGCCGGTCATGGTTGGGTTTCTCATAAACCCCGGCAGCATATCTCATGTGCTGAATACCTGAAACCGCAACCAGAAAAAAAATAGCGGAAACCGATAATCCTCTACCGGCAGTCCGGCCCACGGGGGAAAATGACTTGTGGAGGACAAACATCAGCAATGGAGCCATTACCAGCCATGGCCCGTATCCGGAAAGATGCATGGTCCTGGCGTCCATGTGCCTGTTAAGCAACATGAAAGGAAGAATGGAGGGCACGGTCCAGAGAAAAACAAACCCGGGAACAACCAACAAGGCAAACTGCTCCGGAAGTTGGGAAAAATGAGGCAGTTCCCTGACCCTCCGCCGCAGGCCGGGCAGGAAAAAGAAACTGACTGTCCCGGCCAGGAGCAGGAGAGCTATTAACGGTATCGCGTATTCGCGGTGGACCGGTGACAGATAAGGAGAAAGGTAAAGGAGAAACGTCTTGGCCCTGTAAACTATCTCACCAAGGGGGATATCCTGGAT
>CAZOGT010000101.1:0-9738 GCA_964579015.1 uncultured Acidobacteriota bacterium
GGATCATTCTACATGGGGTACGGCAGGTCCCCGGTGCCTTCGCCTGAATGGAATGTCAGGGCGGATGCCGCGGCGGCCCAGTCATTTCTCAGCAGCGGGGTCAATCACCTCTTTGCGGGACTGGATGTGACAACCTTTGTGAACCTGGACAGGGGAAACCGGGACAGGCTGACCCAGCGAAATTCACCCCTGACGAATTCTATGATGGGTCTCTACACATTGTGGGCCAATCAGAGAGACCCGGAGCCTGACCCTGTCCTTTTTGATGCCGTAGCGATCGGCATGGTCCTCTGGCCTGAGCTCTTCACCACCCGGAAAGCCCACGTGAAAGTAACGGATGAAGGCTACACCGTGATAGACGAGAGCAGGGAGCCGAATTGTGAGATCGGGATGGGGATCAATAAGGACGAGTTCATCAGAAGGATCATGAAGAGGTATCTTCAATTTACGATTGACGATTGACGATTGTGGCATAAGCTTCCAGCTTATGAATTTGCCGGTTGTGGCAGGTCCGATCCTCGGACCTGTGCCGCCTGAGCGGCACCGGAAAGCTGGAAGCTTCCGACCACGGCAAACTAATCCATTGACGATTGACGATTTTGGTTGGTGGGGGCGGGCAGAATGGCCGGTGTTCAAGGCGGGTGAACCTGCAGTCAGCATATTTTTCCCTGCCGGTAGTTAATATCGGATAAAGTTGATGGAATGTTAAAAAAAACTGTTCTGTTCGGTCTAATGGGAGTTTTTATGTTTTTATCTTTCAGCCAGGCAGCCGAGGCTGCAGATGACAACCTGGTGGTCCTTTGGACCAGCGGAGACCCAGAGGTGGCGGAGAAAGTCTGCTTCATGTACACGCATGCCGCCAAAAAACAAGGCTGGTTTGATGAAGTTACCATGATTATCTGGGGTCCTTCCTCGAAGCTGCTCGCGGAAAATGCCGCTCTCCAGGAAAAGGTGAAGGCCATGATGGAAGACGGAATCAAGGTGGAAGCCTGTGTTGCCTGTGCCGATATGTACGGGGTGGCGCAGGATCTCCGCGAGATGGGGATAGATGTCAAAGGGATGGGAGTTCCCCTGACGGAATACCTGAAATCGGATTCCAGGATACTTAATTTCTAGCCCTGATCAGGAACTGCGGGCTTGTTCAAGGCCCGCAGTTTCCGTCATCCCTTACATTTCCTTGATCTTCAGGTTCCGGTACCAGATGGGGTTTCCGTGGTACTGGAGGCCGATCTGCCCGTCTCTTTTGATTGATCCAAGGGGATGCTTGAACTTGTTTTTGGTCCCGTTCGGGTTCAGTCCCGGTTCAGTCCATTGGTCGATATCAGCATCGTTGACCAGTTTGCCGTTAAGCAGGACATAGATTTTATTGTGATCGCAGATGATCGTGAAATGGTTCCACTGTCCGGTCGGCTTGACGTTAATGGTCCGGGGGGGGCGCATGTTGTAGAGAGAGCCGACTGATCCGGCGTACGCACCGTCAGTAAAGTCGTGGACCTGGATTTCAATGCAGTTGTGAAGCCATTCGCTCGTTCCGACTTCATTGGACCAGATGAACACCCCGCTGTTTCCGTTTTCCGGAACCTTGAATTCGAGATCCAGGACAAAGTTGCCGTAGGTTTCCCTGGTCCAGATGTCTCCGCCGTGGTCCACATCGTTGGACTGGAGGACTCCTTCCTCATATTTCCAGGCTGCTTCATTGTACTGGGCGTTGGAGAGGTCCGCGGTGAACAGAGGTTTCCATCCGGTCGGTTTCAGGGAGGATGCCACCTGGTTGAAATAGGTTACGCATTCCCGCATTTCCGGGACGGAATTCAGCCAGTTATGTTCATACTCGAAGGAGAATACACCGTGGAAATTCTGGCGGTCCAGTTCTTTCAGCACTGCTTCCACGTCAGCCTTCCCGGTCCCCCAGATGACGTCATGGGCTTCCTTGACCCCGAATTCATTGAGGTCCTTGAAATGCAGGCTTATGATCCGTCCCTCCAGTTTCTGCAGGGCTTCAATCGGGTTTACCCCGGAACGCATGAAGTGACCAATGTCGGCGCAGGCTCCGATCCGGGGATCCCGCCCCTCGATAGCCTTGAGTGTGGTGTCCGGATTCCAGTATGTTGAGGGCTGCGGGTGGTTATGAATGGCCACGTTAATCCCGTATTCCTTAACCAGGGCTTCAACCATGTCCATGTTTTCAGCCCTTGGTTCGGCCAGGATGGTCTCTATTCCCATTTCCCTGGCAAATTCAAAGAGCTTTCTGGCTTCCGCTTCCGGGGTGTTCAGGTTACAGACCCCCATGTTCACGAGGGTGATGTTGGCATCGGCCAGTTTTGCTCTGACTGCAGCCCTGGCGATGTCATCCATGGCAATGAAGGGGGTATCCGGCCAGGGCCCGCCAAGTTTATGTCCGGGCCAGACTTCCAGCCAGTTGAGGCCCAGGGAGTGGACTTTTTCAACCGCTTCAAAGAAGGTGAATTCCTTGAAGGTGTAAGTCTGCACGCCCAGCCGCCAGTCCTGATGGGGATCAGTGACCGGGTGGGATGTTGGAATGGGCATCACGCTTTTTTCAGCTGCGTAACCGATTCCCGCAGCCAGCATAATTACAATAGCGGCAATTAGGGTAATTTTTGGTTTCATCTTAACTCCTGTTATTCAATGATTCAGTAATTGAGGCTAATATTCCTGTTCCGGATTTTCAGAAGAACAGTATAAGCCCTGGAGGAGAATGATAACAGGGGAAAAGTGTGGATTTTGCATTTAGCCACAGTTAACAGGAAATGAAGATCAGGAGTGGTGAGACGCGCAGGGAGCCGGGATCATCCAGGCTCCCTGCGCGGATGATGCCCCGACAATTTTGGTTTTGGTGCCCCCGGTTTTACAGGGGCTGGGCTGCATAGTAGCCCTTCTGGTGGCGGATGGTTAGCCTTTCAGGCCGGTCCTTTTCCTTGGCGACGCGGACCTCCAGGTTTCTGAATTTTCCGTCCCGGGTCTTGTTGCGCGGGATGTAGGTGATGCTGTACTGGCTGCGAAGTTCTTTTTCAATCTGGTCAAAAGCCGCTTCCATCTCCACGTCGGAAACCGGGAAAAAGACCCTTCCCCCGGTTTCTTCGGTCAGGCGTTCGAGTACTTTGATGCCGTGTTTGCTGGTGGAGGCGCCGAGCTTGTTGGTGCCGATGGCATAGACGCTGGTTTCCGCCAGCTGGGCCATGTTGACAGCTTCGGCCAGGGTTCGGGAACTGTGGAGGTCGTCGCCGTCTGAAATGACAATAATCGTCTGGCGCAGTCTTCTTTCGGACATTTTTTCCTGTGAAACCTGGAAAACGGCATCAAGGAGAGCGGTACCCCCTCCGGCCCTCAGCTTATCGATTTCCTTTACTATCTCGGTGGGCCTGTCAGTGAAATCGTGGAGCATTGTGACGCCTTTGTCGAATTCCACCAGCATGGCCTCATCCCGATACCTCATGACGGAGCGCATGAAATTTGTGGCCGCGGTTTTTTCGAAATCGAGCCGCATTTTTACACTGGCACTGGTATCCATGAGCAGGCCTATCCGCAGTGGCTGATCCGCCTCCTGGGAGAACTGTTCAATCTCCTGAACCTTTCCATCTTCGTAGACGATGAAGTCTTCTCTCTGGAGATCTGTGACAAATCGACCTTCCTGATCAAGAACCGTTACCAGGACGTTCACGGCTTCGACGGAAATCCGGAACCTGGATTCCTCCTGGAAGCCGACAGTAAATATCAGGCAAGCTAAAGAAAGGAATATTAGAGCTGTTTTTCGCATTGTCTATAATTTAACCGATCCTGCATCCGGGAAACAAACCGGATGTTGGTAATTCACACCTTTATTTTGAGAAAATCAGGGGCGCAGGGTTCATTTTCCGGAATGAAAATTGTGTTTTAATGGAAAAGTCAGCTATCTTTGGAATGGTTTCCGCAATTTATTCCGTTGTGAAGAAAGATGTGAAGAAAGAGAAGTAGAGAGGTTTTTATATGGATGAATCCACTCAGAAACAGGTCCAGGAATTTATGAACAAGGAATTCAGCTGGATATTTGACGCCGGAGAGTGTAATTTTCTTATGCAGCTGCTGGCCCATCTTGTTCAGGAAAATCCTGAGCTGAAGGTGGGGAAAGACGGGAAACCGGAGAAGTTGAACTATCAGAGCATCAGGACCATAGTCCTCCTCAACGAGAAGCTGGGCAGGCAGTTCCAGTCCAGGGCCGGCGAGGCTTCCGTGGTTCTGGGCGGACCGGAGAATTCTCCTGACAAGGTCCAGTAGCAGCCTCTGCCGCAGCGGCGCCGGGGCCTTTTCTGAATATGGTTTGGCAGCCGGGAGAACCTGCGAAGACTGTTGTGGCGGATCAGGTGCACTTTTGGAGATAATAAACTTAACATGCAACAGGAGCAGACTGATATGGGTAAGAAAATAGGAATACTGGGTGTTGGGAAGATGGGAGGGATCCTGCTTAAAGCCTTTCTGCACCAGGGCCTTACCGACAAGAAGAGCGTGCGGGGAACCGTACTCTACCAGGACCTGGCTGATGAATTAACCCTTGAATACGGCCTGCCGATTGGAACGGACAACCGGGAGGTTGCTGAATGGGCGGATATCATCCTTCTCTGCGTCAAGCCCAAGACAGTTTCACAGCTGGCAAAGGAGATAGCCCCGGTGGTCTCTCCTGAAAAGATGCTGCTTTCAGTCGCGGCAGGGGTGCGGACCCGTGATATTGAAAGAGAGCTGCCGGAAGGCATTCCTGTAGTC
This sequence comes from uncultured Acidobacteriota bacterium, assembly GCA_964579015.1. Classification (GTDB taxonomy): domain Bacteria; phylum Acidobacteriota; class UBA6911; order RPQK01; family JAPXNP01. Next base: position 4,756 of record CAZOGT010000101.1, read on the forward strand.
CGGGCCATGCCTAACACCCCCTGTTCGGTAAACTGCGGAATGATTGCCTTATGCAAAGGCGCCAGCGCCACGGAACACCATATGAAGATTGCCGTGGAAATGTTCAACCTGGTAGGCCGAACGGTGGTCCTGGAGGAAGACCTCTTTGACGCGGTTACCGGGCTCTCTGCAAGCGGTCCGGCCTATATCTACATAATCCTGGAGTCCCTAGCCGAAGCCGGGGTCAAGGTCGGGCTTCCCAGGGACGTGTCCACTTTGCTTGCCGCACAGACCGCTCTGGGGGCTTCAAAGGTGGTGCTGGAAACCGGAAGCCATCCCGCGCTCCTGAAAGACGCGGTTACGACCCCTTCCGGATGCACTATTGACGGTATACTGGAGCAGGAAGAAGGGAAGCTCAGGGTTACCCTGATCAAGGCCGTTGTAAAGGCTGTACAGAGAAATAGGATCTAACTATTCCGGGATCAGGGCTGATGATAAGTTTTTCTCCGCCTTAGCCCCATGTTGAAAGAATCGAAAAATTTAGAGGATGAATTTGCAATGAGAAAGGAATTTGTTTTTGCCTGTGTCCTGCTCAGCCTTTTGCTCCCGGCCCTGGCTCGGGAAGAAGGGGATAGTGTCCCAGCCAAGCCCCTGCAGCTGACTGTCTCAGCCGAGTACGAGGGGAGCGACTCCATAGGGCACCTGAGATGGAGGGACATGTCGGACAACGAATTGGGCTTTGAAATCTATCGGACCCAGGGTTCGGAGGAATTTGAACTCGTCGGAAGGGTCGGTGCTGACACTGACAATTATAGGGATGTCGTGGGCAAGTATGTTTCAGGAGCCTATACCTACCGGGTCCAGCCGTTTAATGAACATGGAAAAGGTGAAGCATCCAACGAATATACGGTCTGGTTCTAATCCGTTTTGTCCATGGGCCGGCATCGACCGAGCCTGGCTGGGGGGTGAATGCAGTTACTCTTGTTTGATATTGACGGCACCCTGGTGAATACCGGGGGGGCGGGGTCGAGTGCCATGACCAGGGCTTTCAGTGAATTATGCGGTATCAGGGATGCTTTCCAGGCCCTCTCCATGGCAGGAATGACGGACCCCCTGATTCTTGAACATGCCATATCAGTGGCCGAACAAGCAGGTTTGAAGGTGGATTGCAGCTTCGAAGATATTTACAGCGCCTATATTCGATTTCTCACCAGTGAACTGAATTCAGGCACCAGGCCCTACCGGGTGTTACCGGGTGTAACCGAACTGCTGGAAGAACTGCAGGGGCGAAAGGAATTGGGGCTGGGGCTCGCAACGGGCAATATCGCCGAGGGAGCCAGGGTTAAACTGGAGCATGGAAACATTTATCATTATTTCAATTTCGGGGGCTATGGCTCAGATCACGGGAACAGGACCCATGTTGTGAGGCAGGCTGTACGGAGGGGAATTGAATACGTGGCTCCCGCCAAAGTCAGAAGAGCCATAGTGATCGGGGATACTCCCAGGGATATAATTCACGCCAAAGAGGCGGATGCCGAGGTAATCGCAGTTGCTTCCGGCTTCCATTCCAGGGAAGCCCTGCGTGAATTCGATCCCGACCTGCTGCTCGGTTCCCTGGAGGAAACCGAGGCCTTCCTGGAGTTCCTCCAGATCCGGTAAGTGGAACTCCCCGGAGATTCGTGCTTGAAATACCTCCATCAACCCGCAGGCTTCTTTTTTCTTCCCGGCTTCCCTGATACCATTAAACCTGACTTTTCAGGAAAACTGGAGGAAAACATAATGGTACACAGGGGATCAGGGGGATTTTCAGGCCTGTTTATGGCTGCCGTTGCCGCAGCGTTTTTTGCCGGATCAGGCTTGACGGGTTCTGCGGCCGCTGCAGGAGTGGAGGCCCTTGGTTTTGAAGATATGATGGGCTTCAGGCAGATCGAGGATCCTGTCATTTCCCGGGACGGAAGGATCATTGCCTTCACTTCCAGGCCTGACCGGGGGAACCCGGAGGTAATCGCCTGTACCCCTGAAGAGGGGTGCGTCAACAGGCATGAACTGGGAAGCAAGCCCGTCATTTCGAGCGACGGCAAGTGGGTCGCCGCTGAGTTGGAAGTCGACCTGGTGCTTTTTGAAAAGGAGAAGGATGCCGATCCCCCATTACGGAAGGGCATGCTCCTGCTGGACCTGGAAGAGGGCACATGGGAGGCGTTCCCGGAAATAAGGAGCTTTGCCTTCTCCGATGACGGCCGGTGGCTGGCTTATCATAAATACCCCTTTGAGGAAGAGGATAAAGAGGGCGGAAAAAAGTCTCGCGATTCCAGCGACAGTGATAAGGAGATGGAAGCATCCAGCCTGGTTCTCAGGGATCTTCATTCCGGCAGGGAACATATTTCAGACAACGTAGAGAGCTACAGCCTGGATCCCCGGTCCGACTACCTGGCCCTGGCCCGTACTGACAGGGAGGATGACGCCCTGAATGGTATCTATTACCGCAGCCTGGTTGATGCACCTGAAAAGGAAGCAGTGATCCAGTCCCTGCCCGGTGGAAGGTTTTCCAGCCTGGCCTGGACCGAAGAAGAGAGCGTCCTGGCCTGGATTTCAGGCCGGGAGGAGGATGACAGCCCGGAGGTCCGGATATGGGCAGGAAGCTCCGGAGCTTCCGTGAAGGTGTCGGGAGTGCCGGAGGAATGGTATGTTCCCCTGAAGAACAGCCTGGAGTGGACTGATGATTCCGCGAGGCTTTTCTTTGGGATCAAGCCTGAAACGGACAAAGAGTTTGCCGTCGTTAAAAAAGATCAGCAGGATTCAGCTTCGGAAGAAAAGGGGACAGAGGACAAATCCGGGGAAGGGGAATCCCAGGTCATAACTGAAGAAGACCGCAAAAAGGTTTATGGTATTGAAGAGCTTCTTGATCAGCGGGAAATGGATGTATGGCACTGGGATGATCCCCGGATAGTCACCAACCAGAAAGAACGGTGGGCGGATGAGAAGGACCGGACCTACCTGGCCGCGGTAACCAGGGAAGACCCCGGCCGGGTGGTACAGCTGGCTGATCTTCATGTACCCGAAGTGGCGGTAACCCAGGGCAGAGGCTATGCACTGGGAAAATCCGAGAAGCCTTATCTGAAGATCATTACCTGGGAGGGCGAATTCTTTGATCTTTACCTGGTGGGCCTGGAGTCAGGAAAGAAGATAAAAATTGCTGAAAAAGTTCTCGGAGACTCTTCAATTTCCCCTTCCGGTGAGTATGCGGTTTTCTACCGGGACAGGGACTGGCACATGTACAGTGTCCGTTCAGGTTCAACCCGCAACGTGACTGCCGGGATGGATGTAAGCTTCGCTGATGAACTGCATGATTACCCGAGCGTGGTGCCCGGTTACGGCTGCGCAGGATGGATGGAAGACAGCTCGGCGGTCCTGGTTTATGACCGTTTTGACATCTGGAGGTTTCCGAGCGCGGGTGGTGAGCCGGTGAATCTCACCCGGGGCAGGGGCAGGGAAGAGCAGATGACCTTCCGGCTGGTCCGGACTGACCCGGACCGGGAACACTGGCAAGAAGGTACGGACTTGCTTCTTGCTTCCTATCGGGACCGGACCAAGAATTACGGTTTCTACTCCCTGAATATTTCGTCTCCGGGAGTATCAAAGCTGCTTGAGGAGGAGAAGAAATTCACGTTCCTGGCCAAAGCAAAAGAAGCGGATACGCTCATCTATACCCGCGAGGATTACCGGGAGTTCCCGGATATCTGGGTATCGGACGATGATTTCTCTGCCCCCCGGAAAATTTCTGAAGTGAACCCCCAGGTTGCTGATTTTGCCTGGGGTGAAGCTGAACTGGTGGAATGGAACAGCCTTGACGGAATACCCCTGCAGGGTGTGCTGATCAAGCCCGGGAATTATGAGGAGGGTAAAAAGTACCCGGTCCTTGTCTATTTCTACCGTTTCTTTTCCCAGCGGCTCCACGAATTCAACACCCCGGTGATCAATCACCGGCCCTGCTTTCCCCTGTATGCCAGTAACGGGTACGCGGTCTTCCTTCCTGACATCAGGTTTGAGACAGGGCGGCCGGGATTCGCCTCAACCAAATGCCTGGTCCCCGGGATTCAGAAGCTGGTGGACATGGGTATTGCCGATCCGGAAGCCATCGGCCTGCACGGGCATTCCTGGAGCGGCTACCAGGCAGCTTTCATTGTTACCCAGACCGACATTTTTGCGGCAGCCGTGGCCGGGGCTCCGGTATCGAACATGACCAGCGCATACGGCGGAATCCGCTGGGGGACCGGCCTTTCCAGGCAGTTCCAGTACGAGCAGGGCCAGAGCCGGATCGGCGGCAGCCTCTGGGAGTACCCGGAGCGGTACATAGAGAATTCTCCTCTCTTCTTTGCGGACCGGATCAACACTCCGATGCTGATCATGTTTGGGGATGAGGATGACGCAGTGCCGTGGTACCAGGGGATTGAGCTCTACATGGCCATGCGCAGGCTGGAAAAGGATTCCGTGTTTCTCCAGTACCGCGGAGAGCCCCATCACCTGAAGAAGTATCCGAACCGTCTGGATTACGCTGTTAAAATGAAGGAGTATTTTGATCATTACCTCAAAGGGGCGAAAGCGCCTGCCTGGATAACAAGCGGGCAGCCTTACCGGGGGGAATAATGTACGCCGGGATTTTCCCAGTGGAAGTCTTGAATAATTAAGGCAGTTGTTTTAAACTGTGATTCCGACAGGATGCGGGAGTAATTCAGTGGTAGAATGTCAGCTTCCCAAGCTGGACGTCGCGGGTTCGATCCCCGTCTCCCGCTCCAATCCTTCCTTTTCAGATCCAAAAGATTTGGAATTAAACATTGGGGACCTGGGGTCTCTTCGAATCAGATTTAACAGGTTTCCAGTCCCCCGGTCCCCTTGGTTCTTGTGGTTCCTTACGTCCCTTTCCGGATCTCGCTTTTGTCGTTCCAGTGCCAATCTGTCCCCCTGCCAGGCCTGTCCTGAAGCGATATGTCAATATACAGGATGGTC